>JANQGB010000878.1 GCA_028277545.1 Phycisphaerae bacterium
TCGTAGCCCGGATCGAACAGGCGGATCGTGGCGTCCACATGACCCAACGCTTCGGCCAGCCGATGCAGCTCCCGGCGATGGTGCTCCACCTCTCCGGCCAGCTCGCCGCGCTTGGCCACCAATCCGCTCAACACATGCGACTCCGCCACGACTGCGCCCCCGATCGATTGCGTATTCCTACGAAAGTGGCCACCAGTTCCGATCGATTGCGGCCATCGAGTCCGAAGGAAAGCGGCCAGTGATTCCGGTGAATCCGGCCACCCGGTGTCGAGCGAGCAACACGGGCGTGGCAGTGTTACGCGAGCGCGGGCTCGCGTGTCAAATCCGCGGCCTGTTTGCGCAGCGACTCCCCGCGCAGGTTGAGCTTGTAGGCGCAGTGCACGAGGCGGTCGAGGATCGCGTCGGCGAGGGTTGGATCGGCCAGGTACTCGTGCCAGTGCGTGATTGGCAACTGGCTGGTGACCAGGGTTGAGCGGGCATTGAAGCGATCATCGAGGATCTCGAGCAGGTCACGGCGCTGCTCATCGTTCAACGGCGTCAAGCCCCAATCATCGAGGACCAGCAGATCGGTTCTTGCCAGCTCGGCAAGCAACTTCGGATAGCGCCCGTCGGCGCGGGCGATGCCGAGTTCCTGCAGGAGCCTGGGCAGGCGCAGATAGCGCGCCGTGTAGCCGTCCCGGCAAGCCTTGTTGGCCGGCGCACAGGCGATCCAGGTCTTGCCAACACCAGTGGGACCGGTGATGAGCACATTGAGGTGCTCGCCGATCCACTGGCAGGCGGCAAGGCGCGTCATCAAGGCCTTGTCGAGGCCACGGTGAGCACGATAGTCGATGTCCTCAATGGCGGCGTTCTCGCGCAGCTTGGCCTGTTTCAAGCGGGATCTGAGGCGGCGGGTTTCCCGTTCAGTGACCTCGCGCTCGAGCAACAGGGCGAGACGTTCCTCGAAGCTCAAGGTGTCGGTCTCGGGCAACTGCAACTGCTCCTGCAGGGCCTTGAACATGCCCCGCAGGCGCAAGCGTTGGAGGAGTTCCAGGGTCGGATGGATCAGCATCGATCAGTCTCCTGTTGGGTTGAAGAGGCCTTGCCTGGAAGCAAAGCCGATGGCGGCATTAGTGGTAGTACTCGGAGCCCCGCAGGTTGGCGTGCGCCAAAGGCGGTGTCGCCGGCGCGGGCTCAGGTAGCGGGCGTCGGTCCAGCCCTTTCTCCAGCATCGAGGCGATGCTCTTGTAGCTGACGGTCCCGATGCTCAGCGCGCGGGCACAGGCCGCTTCCAGGCGTGGTTCACTAAAGGCGTTGCTCAAACGCAGCACGCCGAAGCAGGCGTTGAAGGCCTGTTGCGGGTGGCTGCGCGCGGCGAGGATGCGCGCGATCACCGCCCCCGTGGCGGGGCCGATCTTCTGCCCCCAGCGCAGCAACCGCTCCGGCGTCCAGTCGAGGTAGCGGCGATGCGCCTCGGGCATGTGCGCCGTGAGCGTGGTGTAGCCGCCGCGGCGGTGGCTGCGCGGGTG
>JANQGB010000904.1 GCA_028277545.1 Phycisphaerae bacterium
CTGTCGTTTCCCCGTCTTCGGTGGTGCCCGGCTCGAAGACGGCAAAGGCGCCATCCACGACGCCGGTCAGCAGCGACGTCATGCCAGACTGCATACTCGGGCCGGCCGCCGTCCGGAAGTCGTCGCCCAGCTTGTCGCAGCCGCTCGAAACCAGCAGGACAGCCACGGTAAGCACGGTCAGCATGGTGGTCACTGTCGCGGTGCGGGTGCGTGTCATATCTGATTCTCCTTTCGGGTTAGCCGGCCACCGTGGCCGATGGAGCGTTGACAATCGGAGTATCGTCGGTCGTTCGAGAACAGCTTGACGGTTTGTTACTGGCCAGACGGCGTCGGACGCTGCGGCAGGAGCGCCCGGCGCAGGATTTGCGCCGATTCGGGAGACTGCCACGGACTACAGAGCCGCCAGCGCTCGTCCTACCATGCGGAACGCGAAGACGAACAGCAGCAGTATGAACGCCAGCCGCACCTGGCGGACCGGCAGGGTGTGCGTCAGCTTGCCGCCGAAGAAGGACGCGACCATGGCGGTCGGGATGAGGATCGCGGCCAGCTTGACCGGTTCTGACCAGGGCGCGACGCCGTCGGCGACGATGGCGTAGTTCTTCAGGCTCGCACCGACGATGCTCAGCACGATGATGGTGGTGGCCGAGTTGGCGATTGCGTTGCGAATCGGGATCCTCAGCAACCGCCGCTGAAGCGGGACTGCCATGATGCCTCCGCCCACGCCCAGCAGACCGGATATGAAGCCCGTCGGCACGCCTACCAGCAGGGCCGCCTTCCACGTGGGGACGGCAGCCGCCACCTCCGGCGAGGTCTGCTCGGAGCGGCGAAGCATGCGGTAGAGGTCAGTGGCTCCTATGCAGAACATGAACACGCCGAACAGCCCGGCCAGGTAGACCTGGTTCCGCCCGGCAAAGAGGCGCGACTCGCTTGCTGCCACGCCCAGCAGCACCGACACCACCGCTGCCGCCGCGATACCTCGCACCACGGGCCAGTGGATAGCCCGGGCCCGGGCGTGCTGGTAGGCCGCTGGCACGACGATGAAGAAATTGACGATCATGGCGGCCGCCTGGTGGAGATGCTGCCGGGGGCCGAACAACTCGTTCATGCCCGGGATCATCACGATGGTGCCGCCGATGCCCAGCAGTCCGCCAGCCAGGCCCGCCACCAACCCGATCAGTGCCAGCAACAGCAGAGGCAATTCGCCGCACCTCCCGCCCCCGGGAGCCGCCCCGGGGATGCGCAGGCCGGCATCGTAGCGAACCGTCCGGGAGCATGCACGCGCCCTTCGGGAGGCAGTGCTGTCGGCGCCGGCCCGCTTCGACGTGACGGCGTTCCGAGAGTTCCGCGGGAGTGAGCGCACAATCCCGCGCCCATCGCGTAAAGGACGATGCACTGGTGCCAGGACATGCTCTTAAGCCGGCGCAGGCTCGCTGGGCGGGATAGACGGCCCGGCACCACCACCCCGCTGCCACCGCGGCACGAGAATTGCTGGTTTGTACTACCTGATGATTACGCCACACTCGGACAGCGAGCGAGCCGGGTAGTCAACCGGCGAGGCGGCAGGACTTACAGGAGTTGGCGAGATGAAGAACGGCAAATCACTCAGTGATCTGTGCCCACCGGAACGAGTCGAGACCGACAAGCGGGGCGTCTGGTTGCTCAAGAACCCCTTGACCAACAAGGGGCTGGGCTTCAC
>JANQGB010000935.1 GCA_028277545.1 Phycisphaerae bacterium
CCGACGGCCGAGCCGGCGCCGGCCTCGCCCCACTGCTCGCCGTCCCAGGCCCGGACCAGCACCTGGGCATCGGCGGTGCTCTCATCCAGCCAGGAGACCGCCACCTGCCCGGAAGCCGCTCTGCCGGCAGGCACGATGCTCCGCGCGAGTCAGGCCAACCTGTCATGCGTAGTCACTCACTGATTCAAGTCGTGGTCTTGGTTCATGCCGATCTCCGCTGTCGAGACCCACCGCCAGGGGCTACGCCGCTCCACTCTTGCCGGCGCATCGTCCGACTGTCGTGCGGACGCACGAGATGCCGCTAAGACGAGTCCAGCTACGGACAAGTCGTTACGGCGTTTCCATAACGGGCTTTGATGGCACCATAATCCTCGGCGTTGATAATGCCATCGTGCTTTACGTCGTATATGAAATTGGTGCCGTCGACAGTTTCCCCAAACCGTAGTTCCACTGGGTTCGAGTCCAGCGTATTAACGATGCCGCCCCGATTAACGTCTCCCACAAGCACTGCCACGCCGTGGCTATCATCGACGTCCCCGGTGAGGGTCACGATGCAACAGCACTCGTCGGCCTCCAACCCTGACAAGTTGCAAGACACGTAGAGCAGATCTGGCTGGACTGGATCGGTAGTAACACTCACCTGATCAGCGGTCACACTGCCAACCGGTTCGCATGTGATTTGAGCCTCTACTGCCGCCACCGGTGAATCCAGCACAAATTCCAACTCAATCTCCGGTCCGACGCGCGGCTCTACGTTGTCACCGTGGGTGCCACCCTCGTCGCCGTCTCCCAGGTCGAGGCAGTAGTCAGTGCCATTGTGGTCCTTGCAGCTCTGGGCGGTGAGTATCTTGGCGGGTTGCTCGCACTCGTCCGGCATGCCGTTGCTGTTGGCGTCGATTAGCGTCTCGCCTGTGGGGCCATAGGCCCGGACGAAGACCTGCTGGCCGGCCTGGGCTGGCTGGCCTTCGATGGCCGGGGTGTGGGTCCAGGCGGCGATGAGGTTGCCGTCGGCGTCGGCGGTCATGACCGGCGCGGTCGCGGCGCCGGCGAACACCGTTCCGCTGATACCCACGCCCACGGCCGAACCGGGGCCCACTTCCACCCACTGCGCGCCGTTCCACTTACGCACCAGCACCTGGGATGACTCTGCCGTGTCATCGGCCCAGGCGACGGTGACGTCCTGGCCAGTGGCTGCCAACATGGCCGGGTGGGTCGAGTTACCCGGCGTACCGCTGATGCCCATCATGCCCGCCGACGAGCCCAGCGGTCCCCAGGAGCCGCCATCCCAGCGCAGCACCTTGACCTGCCGCCACTCGGCACAATCACCGGTCAGGCACGATGACCAGGCCACGTAAAGCTGGCCCACGTCATCGACGGCCAGCGCCGGCTGGCGATCGTCATACGACGACGTGGCCGTGATCCCGTCGCCGCTCGCTGATCCGCTGCCCAACTCGTCCCAGTACTGTCCGTTCCAGCGGACGACGTAAATGTCGAAGTCGCCGCCAGTGTCGTCGCTACTGTCGGCCCAGGCCAGCACCGGGCCGCCGGTGTGGTCGATGGCCAGATCCACATCGGTGGCTACGCCGGCACTGCCGCTGACGCCAGCCCCGGAGGCCGACCCGCTGCCCAGTTCGACCCAGTGGCCGGTGGCCGAAGAGCGTTTGCGCACGTAGATCTGCTCGAAGCCGAAGACCTCGTTCTTCTCGTTCCAGGCCACGATGGGCGTGCCGTTGGAGGTCACGGCCACGACCGGGTCGCTCGAGGTGGAGACCGTGTCGCTGATACCGCGCCCGCTGGCCGATCCGGAGCCGAGTTCGATCCAGCCGTCGCCGGCGGTATTCAGGCGCCGGATGTAGATCTCGTCGGGCCACCCGGGCGGGTTATCGAAGGACTCGCTCCAGGCCACCACCGGATACCAGGTGCCGCTACTGTTGAGCATGGTCACCGCCGGGTCGCTGGCGGCCTGGCCCCCCACGCCGGATACGTACGACAGAGCCATCTCCCGCCAGGGCACCAGCAGCGAGTCACAGGGATCGAAGCGAAGCAGGCGCACGGTGCCGGGGTCCTCGTACACCACGATCGGACGGTCTGTGGAGGGGTCGACGACCACGTCGGGATCCGAGGCGCCGCTGCAGCTCTCGCTCATGCCCGTGCCGCGCCCTGAGCCCAACAGCCACTCGTCCCAGGGCGACAACTGCACCGGCGGGTCGGCCGCGGCACGATAGGCAACACCGGACGCCTCGAGAGGGCTGACGAAACCAGTGCCCGCACAGAACACGTCGGCGGTAAGCGGATCGACGATGTAAAGCACGTCGTCGGCCACTGCCAGCAGGCGGTCGCGGAAGACGTCGTAGGCCAGGTTGTCGAGCGGCAGCGAGAGTTGCCCGACCAGAGTTTCGGAAGCCGTGCCAGTGGCCTCGTTGATCTGGAAGGAGTAGAGGGCTCCCTTGGAGAAAGCGGCATAGAGCAGGTCGCGGCGGCTGTCGTAAGCCAGGCCGGTGGGCCACTGGCCGGTGACGTCCATCTCGATCTGGTGCCGGACGTCGCCCGTGTCCGGATCGACCAGCAGCAGCAACGAATCCTCGCCCGGATAGTCGGTGGCGCCGAGGTACAGCGTATCGAGACCGTCGCTGCTGTCGAAAGCCAGGGCCCGCACCACGCGGTACAGCAGGGTGGTGATCGACTGGGCCTGTCCGCTGGATGGGTTGATGGCGTAAAGCGACGACCGGGGAGTGCCGGGGTTCACGGCCGCGTACACCGTGTCGCCGAGCGCGTCGTATGCAACACCGGTGATCGACGGAGTGCCGGCAATGCCAGATATGGCCTCCAGGTAGCCGCCCTCGATGGTGACCAGGTCGGTGAGATACAGAGCGTGCTCCAGTGGTCCCACCGCCAGCAGGTCGTCTGGTGCGACTCGCTCGCAGTCGTCGGGCAGGCCGTTGGCGTTGTCATCTACCTTGTAGCCACAACCCACGACGCCCGCACAACCCGCTACGTTGCAGTCAACGTCGCAGGGGTCGGGGATGCCGTTGCTGTTGCAGTCTTCGCATGTGTCCAGCAGATCGTTGGAGTTAAGATCCAGGCCAGAATCGAGGCTGATCTGGCAACTGTCTGGAACGCCGTCGTCGTCACAGTCGTCGGCGTCCAGTTCGCACTCGTCGGGTATGGTGTTGGTGTTGCAGTCCAGGCTGGGGCCGCTGCTGATGTCGCAGGAATCAAGTTGCCAGTTGCCGTTGCAGTCCAGGGCCGGATCGTCGTGGATCTCGCAGGGGTCATCTACGCCGTCGGTATCGCAATCGGCAAAGCCGGCCGCGTCGCCGCACTCGTCGGGCTGGCCGTTACGGTTACAGTCCTCGCTGGTGCCGCTGCTGATGTCGCAACTGTCGGCGACATCGTTGGAGTTGCAGTCCGGCTCGCACTCGTCGGGGATGCCGTTGCCGGTGCAGTCGTCGCTGGTGCCGGCGGAGATGTCGCAATCGTCGGCCACGTCGTTGTCGTTGCAGTCCGGCTCGCACTCGTCGGGGATGCCGTTGTTGCTGCAGTCGTTGCTGCTGCCGCCGGCGATGTCGCAGGGATCGGCCACGCCGTTGTTGTTGCAGTCGTCAAAAATCTGGCACTCGTCGGGCATGCCGTTGCTGTCGCAGTCCTGGCTGGTGCCCGCCAGCACGTCGCAGGTGTCGGGGGTCTGGTTGTCGTTGCAGTCGTCGAAGGTCTGGCAGAGGTCGGGCACGCCGTTCTCGTCGCAATCGTCGTAGCAGTAGCCCTCGCAGAGCCCGCCAGGGAATCCGGGTGAGGCCGGCACGTCGCACTCGTCGGGTACGGCGTTGTTGTTGCAGTCGGGACTGACGCTGAAGGTCAGGTCGCAGGCATCGAGCAGGCCGTTGCTGTTGCAGTCGCCGCAGGTCAGCGAGCCCGGCGGGCAGTCGGCCATCTCCTCGATATCCGGAATGCCGTTCTCGTTGCAGTCCGGTTTGACCACCACTACGGTCAGCCCCGCGCCGGTCGACCGGGCGGTCTGGCGTTCTCCCTGGTTGTTTGAGGCGCTGGGGGCCTGCCCGCCGGCGGAGATTAGGGAGAGTTCGAAGACCTCGACCGGGTCGTCGATGGCCGGGGCCAGCAGGTGAATGGTGGCCAGGACCAGGCCCGTGCCGACCTCGTC
>JANQGB010000985.1 GCA_028277545.1 Phycisphaerae bacterium
CGTGACCGGCTCGCCGCGAATCTGCTCCGGGCTCGCGTACTGCGGCGTTAGCGCACGTAGCGGCTGCAACGTCGCATTCTCTGCCGCCGCGTCTGGTCCCGGTGCGAGCAGCTTCGCGATTCCGAAGTCCAACAGCTTTATTCGCCCATCTTCGGTTATGAGGATGTTGCCCGGTTTCAGATCGCGATGAACCACCAAGTTACGATGTGCGTACGCGACAACATCACACACTTCGCAAAACAGCCGTAGCCGATGCGCGGTTGTCAAGCTGCACTCGTCACAGTAGGCGTCGATCGATTGTCCCGCCACGTAGTCCATCACCAGGTACGGAATGCCCTCCTCAGTCGTACCGCCATCCAGTAGGCGCGTGATTCCGGGGTGTTCCAAGTTTGCCAGCGTCTGACGCTCTCGCACAAACCGTCGCCGGACCAGTGGCGTGACCAGCCAGCGGTTGACTAGCTTGATGGCAACCTGCTGCTCGTACTCCTGGTCGGCGCGCACCGCGCGGTAAACTGCGCCCATTCCGCCGCTCGCCACGTATTCGTCCAGCTGATAGGGACCGATGCGCCGGCCGAGCATCTCGGATTCGTCCGTCGCGTCTGTTGCAACAACGGAGTCCGTGCGAAGGAATCCCTTCGCGCGTGTGTGCGCGTTCAGCAGGCGGTCGACCTCCGTCCGGACCTGTGCGTCCGGGCAAATGTCAAGAAGATACGCGTCGCGCTCGCCAGCCGGCACCGCGAGCGCGGCGTGAAAGAGCTCTTCGATGTGCTGCCAGTGATCCAGCGTATCGTCCTCGTCCGAAGTCATGTACCCGACGCCGGAGGCCCGGCGCCTGTCTCAGGTGACGAATCGTCGAGAAGACGCCCATAGAGCCAAGCCTTCGCGAACTCCCATTCGCGGTTCACCGTTCGCAAAGAGATTCCCAGAATCTCCCCGACCTGCTCACCGCTCAGTCCTCCAAAGAAGCGCAGCTCCACAACCCTGGCCTTGCGCTGATCAACATCAGCAAGCGCCGTCAAGGCGCCGTCCAGAGCCTCTAGGTCTCCCGCCCTCTGCTCAAAATCCAACACCACTTCGTCCAGCGGTATCCGGGATTGTGTGCCGCCGCGTTTGAGCGATCCGTTTCGGCGGGCGTGGTCGACAAGTATGCGTCGCATGGCTTTGGCCGCCACTCCCAAGAAGTGCGCGCGGCCATTCCAGCCGGCAGATCGCTGACCGACCAGACGCACGTACACTTCGTGAACCAGCGCCGTCGTTTGGAGGGTGTGGTCAGGGCGCTCCCGCCTCATCTGGGCCGCCGCGAGGCTGCGCAGCTCGCCATAAATCACTGGAAACAGCTCATTTAGAGCCTCTGAGCGACCGCTACTGGCGGCGTCGAGCAATCGCGTGATTTCCCCTGGGGATGGCATAGCGAATCCGGGGACAGAGTACACAGGCCCATTACCATTATCTCAACTCAGTTCGCGCGGCACAAGCGCGGTCGCCGTCGCGGCCGGGCGCGAACGATCTCGTTGACTTTTTCCCGGAATTACCAGAGATGCACAGGGAAAACTGGCACAAGCGGCAGCCGAATTACGCGGTTTGTCACAGAGCAGCCGGCCTGACCAGATTACCGGCGCGAACAGCCGTGATGTGACTAACCGGAGATTACCAGTAATGAATCTACACTTCAGCAAGATGCCACAAATCATGGCCCGCGTCGCCCCGGCGTTGGTCTTTCTGGCTGCGAGCTCACGCGCTCCAGCCCAGCTCCCGACACGAAACGAGTTACGCGGATCTGCGGGCTCTCGACTGTCGCAATTTGATCTTCCGCCGCACTCCGACTCGAGTTCCGGAGAGGTGTTTCTACCTTGTCCTGGCACCTGCTCCGGCGGAATCGGGTGTCAGAACCCTGATCAGCAGGCCCATGGTGTTGACCTCGTGGCTGCGGCCACCAGCGACCTGAACCCAGAAGCCCTCTTCGCTGTTGCGGACAATCTCCAGGTTACTGCCACTGGCCAAATCACCAGCATCTGCTGGTGGGGCATGTACTACGACTTTGGCGCCGGCGCCGACTGCGGCCCGGGAACCGGCGACGATTTCACCGTCACGTACTACAACAATGACACTTTGGCCGGCCTCATCCCCGGCTCGGTGCGGGCGTCGCACGCAGTCACGCTGACCGACAAGTTCTTGACGGGCTGCCTATTGGTCGACCTCTTCGAAGAGTGGCAGTTCGCGGCCAGCCATCCGCCAGTCCCGGTAACCGCCGGCGAATGTCTGTGGGTCTCAATCACCAACAACACAACCGGCAGTTGCTTCTGGCTGTGGAGTACGTCTCCGGACGGCGATGGTCGAAGCTCGCAGGCCGTTCCCTACCCGGCCTGGGGCCAGACCGACTACGACCTGACGTTCTGCGTCGACGTCTCCATCGAGCCCGTGCCGGACTGTGTGCAGCCTCTGTATGAGCTTATCGATCTCGGGACCCTGGGGGAGAGCGCTAGCAAGGCCAATGGGATCAGCGAGAACGGTCTGGTCGCTGGTTGGTCTCTACACCCCACCGGTGGGAAGCACGCCGTGATTTGGGATCGGAACGGCGACATCGTGGATATCGGGTCGCCTCCGGGCTACGCCGGCGAAGCTGAGGCCGTGAATGCCACAGGTCAGGCAGCGTGTTACGGTGAAGCTAGCCCGCAGACATACGAAGCATATTTTTGGGAGAACAACGTCTGGACGCCGATCGGTATGCTGCCGGAGCACTCCGAAAGCATCGCCAGGGACATCAACTCCGCAGGGCAAGTCGTCGGATCGTCGTTCGTTCTCGGCGGAGTGAACCGCGCGGTCAGATGGGACGCGGGCGTTCTGACCGATCTGGGAACGCTGGGCGCGAGCTCGCGCGCGTACGGCATCAACGACGCCGGCCAAGTGGTCGGGGACACGCGAGCGGAACTGCCGGGCGGCGAGCACCAGAACCGCGGTTTCCTCTGGGAGAATGGGCAGATGACTGCTCTGAACCCGCTCCCGGGAGACGTGGCCTCCGGGGCCTTCGACGTGAATGATCGCGGCGATGTGATCGGCTCATCGTCGCATTTCGTTCCCCCGTTCTACAGCGTACAGGGCGCGACGCTCTGGCCCAGCAGCAGCACCGAAGCAATCGATCTGGAGTCCGTACCTGCGCCGCCGGTGTCCTGCACCCTAAGTCCCACCTATCCGGTAAGCATTGCCCGCGCGATCAACAACTGCGGGCAAGTCGTCGGCGACGCCATGTGCATCACCAGCGGCGCCTCCCAGGACGGTTTCCTCTGGGACGATGGAGAGATGTACAATCTCAATGACGTGATCGTCCCCGGTAGCAACTTCGATATCACTGGTGCTCGTGACATCAACGACGCCGGCCAGATCATTGGCATCGGCATCGCGCCCGATGGCGAGTTGCATGCCTTCCTGCTCCAGCCGCTGACCCCACAAACCTGCGTGCCGGGTGACCTGGACGCCGACTACCACGTGGACTC
>JANQGB010000992.1 GCA_028277545.1 Phycisphaerae bacterium
CCCACACGGTCAATGACTGCGTGCCAATCGCGCAACTGGTGCAGTGCGCAGCGTTCTACGCGGCGTTTCCGGGGCAATACCTGCGCATGCAGAACAAGAACAGGTAGAAGGACGGCATATCTCGTTGCAGGCGCCCGGGCGGACGCTTCCCGCTCCCCTACCCCAGCAGTCGTTTGAAGAGCCCTCGCCGCTCGGCAGAGGCGCTCGGCTGCTGGTCGACCGTGGCGATTTTCCTGGCCAGCTCGTTGATGGCCACCCGGGCGGGGCTGTCGGGCGACTCGGCTTGAATCGGGTAACCCAAGTCCAGCGAGGCGGCCACGGAGCGATAGTCGTTGGGAATCTTCGCGTAGACCGGGCGTGAGAACTGCTGCTCCACGTCCTTGGTGCTGATGCGTTCGTGATCGGCCTTGAACCGATTCAGGACTAATTCCACCGAATCTTCCTTGGCCCCCATCCGCATCAACAGATCGTAGATTCGCTGGGCGTTGCGAATCGATGGCACGCTGAGCTGGGCAACGATCAGTAGCAGGTCAGCCCGCTCGACCGCCGCGGAACTGAAGAAGTTATAGCTACGGGGCAGGTCCAGCACTACGTTGGCGTAAATGCCGCCCAGCAGGTCCAGCGTCTGGGCCACCAGTTCAGGAGCGATCTGGTGGGCCTGCTCGATGTCCTCCGGGCGCGGCAGGAGGTGGACGTTGCAGGGTAACTGGTGCATGGCCGACTCGATCACAGTCGCGTCGAGTTCGGCTCCTTCCATGCACAAGTCGGCCACGGAGAACTCGGGCCGGCAGTCGAAGCTGGCAGCTACGTCACCGAATTCAAGGTCCAGGTCCAACAGCGCTGTCGGCCGCTCGGTGACGTAGCCCAACTCGAGAGCCAGGTTGCAGGCCACCATGGACGAGCCAACACCGCCGGTAGAACCCACCACGCAGATACGCCGGGAGTCCTGTATGACGTTGGCCCGGGTCGACTGGATGCGGTGAACAGCCTGTTCGAGATCCTCCGGATCGATGGGCGAACAGACGAACTGCGAGCAGCCGGCTCTCATGGCACTGATGATGGAGTGCGGGTCGGTTTGCTGGCTGACGCCGACAATGCCCATTTCAGGCGCCAGCCGGACGACCATCTGCACCATCTGCAGCGCGCTGTCGAGATCTGGGTCAAGATTCACCAACATCATGTCGACCTGGCCGCTGCTTACCGCCTGGCGCACGTCGTCCAACTGGGACGATTCGCACATGATGTTGAGATAGGGAATGGTTCCCACCGGCCTGCGAATCTGCTCGCCCGTAGCGTCGTCGGTATTATAGAAACAGAATCGAATAAGCTGCTGCATATGGGCACCCCGCTCTGGCCGATGGTGTCGTCACAGCCGGTTCATCCCGCACCGGCGAATGTACTATCGGACAAGAAGGACGGGGTGTTGGGCAGAAAACAGGAAGCAGCCTGCCTGGCACCGATCAGGGCTCTGGCGGGTGGAACAGTGTGGACCAACCGTGGTTATCGGTCCTGGCCCGGCGTGATCTGGCTACTCGCGTTCGAGGGCGAACTCGGCCACGGGGTGGTCAGGTTCTTCAGCCAGCAGGAGCACGCCGTCGAGGACGCGGTCCTCGGTCTGAACCAGCGGCGTGCCCTGTAGGTCCAGTCTCTGGTCCGTTCCCGTCTGCCCGGGCAGGTTGGACCTATAGGTGGTACTGGCGCTGAAGGAGTCGCCGATCAGCACGACGACGATCTGTCGCAGCTCCACTCGCTGAGCCGTCTCGGCCAGGAACGATTCGAGCGACCTCGGTTCGGTCCCCGCCATGTACGTGCCGAACACGGTCTCGTTCTGGTAGTCGAAAAACACTTCGCTGCCCAGCGGCAGCCCGAAGAAACTGCCCAGCAGGGTGCCGCCCAGAGTGTCCAGCACGCCGTCGGCAGTGAAGCTCACCTGCAGGTCGCCGCTGAACACCTCGCCCGCCGCCTCGCCGGAGAAAACGGCCCCGCCGAACCTGGCCGCCAGGTCGCCGCCGCCGTTGTTCTGAGAGACAAGCTCGGGCGCGGCAGCTCCGTCGCCAGCGTCTTCTCCGCCCGGGCCGTTGGTGTCGGCGTCGGGCGTCGTATCGCCGCCGGTCGCCGAAGCGCCCCCGCTTGCGCAGCCCCCTGAAACGGGCAGGGCCAACGCGGCAAACAGCGTGAGCAGGACCCTGCGAAGTGTCATCACCGTCATTTGGTTTGCTCCCTCATTACGAGTCGGCATCCTCCCCGCACTCTCTCGATAACCGAGCGGGCAGTCAACTGCAAGAGGGGCAATTTGCCGTTCAGCAGGCGGGCCAGATGGTGACGGTGCAGCCGATACCGCCCTTCTTGAAACACCCTGGCGCGGGCACTACAATCCGCCCTTTTAGTTCAGCGAAGTCTTGCCTCACAGGATCATCCATGGCCCGACGATTCATCGCAGACCTGCAGGCGGGCGAGCGGGTCGA
>JANQGB010001257.1 GCA_028277545.1 Phycisphaerae bacterium
CGTCAGCCAGACGAGGATCACGACAGCCAGCACGCACAGCCACGCAATGAAGAATCCCGACATGCAGACACACTACCGGTGTTGGAGGTCAGTTGGTCTGGCCGGCTTCATCAGCCGACTCACTGTCACCGTCGCCGTCGCCGCCACTGTCCGGGGCCGCGGATTCTTCGGCGGGGGCGGTGGCGACGGCTTGCCCCTCGACGGTCACCTGCACAGTGCCGTCCGCCGCTGGAGCCTCGGTGGTCGCCGCCGGCGCCTCTGGCGACCCGGCTGCCGGGGTATGCTCCGTCTCCTCGTACGCCTCGAGGAACACGTCCTCAAGGTCCATGGCATCGTTTTCGCGCCGTAGCAGGAAGTAGATCACCGTACTGCCGCAGAAGTAAAAGGCGGCCAGAAACGCCCAGACCAGCAACCCGACCACGAACACCCAACTGGTGATAATCCAACCGGAGAACGCCTCGATACCCGTGGCGTCGGCGGGACTTGCCGCGAACCGGTTTATGCTGGGCATTAACCAGAGGGCATCGAGCTTGTTTTGCCCGCCGTCACGCACTCCCCACCACCCGAAGGGAGCGGTTCCGAAGCCGACGCAGGCATGGGTCACCGCCAGCGTCAGATAGGCGACCACCTTGACGAAAACGAAACACAGGCTGCCATACGCGGCCATCACCAGGGCGTAGAACAGCGTCCGCCAGGGCTTGGTGCCCACGTAGTGAATGCTGCGGGACACGGCGTCCAGGCACTGGCTGCCCTCCGCAGCGATCGTCGGCCAGAACAACGATCCACCCACGGCGGAGGCTAGCACGAATACCGCGGTCACGCCGCCCACCAGGATGGCCAGCACGAACAGCAGACTGCCCAGGATATCACCCAGGTATGGTATGGACAGGAAAACGCCGCCAACCGCCAAGGTCGCCGCCAGGGCGAGCACTATTAGCACCGGGAACAGCGGAGCCAGGAAGAAACCGCCCAAGTAGCGCTGCTTGGCGAAAGCCAGCGCCTCCCGCATACTGATCTTCTCATCACGGGCGAATTCCACCGCCGCGATCCGACAGATAGCTCCGCCGAACATTGCCCAGATGCCCAGGGCGATCAGCAGGAAGAGCAGGGCAAACCAGCAGTGCTCCGCGACCATCCAGGTGGTCCCCTTGACCATCAGAACCACGGAGTTCTTGAGACCGATCGGGAGGGGCCCCGACGCCTGCAGGTTGGCGTTGCCGCGAGCCTGCGCGGCCAGCAAACCTACGGCGGCCTCAGGTCCGCCTGCCCAGAAGTTACCGCGAGTGATGGACATCAGACCCGACTCGATGCACCAGGCTTCGTGCCGACACCAGGTCGCGAACACGCCCTGGTCGGCCTCAGCGCTCTCGTGTCCCGCAGGTGCCGCTCCGCTGCCCGCGTACGTCATTATGGCGTCACCGCGCACGCCCTTGTCCGTTGCCAGCCAGATCTCGTCGAGGGCAAAGCCCCAGACCCAGGTCACGAGCAATGCCCCCAGCGCGAGGATGATCTTGCTTGGGTGAATGGCCAGCCGGAAAGCTCGGAACAGATGCACGAAACTGCAGGATTCCAGCCAACTCATTTCTTGCTGGAACTTCGCGCCGTTACTCATCAGTAGTTCTCCTTTCGGATCAGGTCGGTGATGGTGCCCGAAATGCCCATCCACCTGCCGAGCCGACCGCATCAACCCGGGGCGCCCGCCAGTGAAGCCGCTGCCCCCGACTGCAGCAATGCCCGTCCCGGACCAGACGAAACCGCGCCAGGGCGCATTATAGTTGCACCTCCGGGCACAGCAACGCCCTGGCGCCGCCGACCGGACCGCGCCTCGGCGTGACCGGGGCTGGCCACCCGGCGGTGAAGCTGGTATATGTGGCCGCCAGCCTACGCAACCCGGGTTCCCAAAGGAGGCCAATGTGACCCAAAACCGAAATTGCGTGCCAGGTTCGACTTGGCTTGTGCTGGCGGTGATGCTCTCGCCCGTTCTATGTGCCGCTGAGGAACCGGTCGAGGGCGACGTAGTCCTGCGGGCGCTGGTGGATGAGTTGGCACGGTCGATGGAGCTTCAGCTCGAGGATCTGGAGAAGCCCTACCTCATTCAATACAAGGTCGAGGACCGCACGGGGCACTGGCTGGCGGCCACACACGGGGCGATCACTCAAGCCGACCGGACCCGCAGGCGCAGCTTCAGCAGTCGCGTTCGCGTAGGCGGCTACGATCTGGATAACACCAACTTCGTGGGTGGCAGCCGCGGCGGCACGAGGACCTCGCTGCCGGTGGATGACGACTACGTCGCACTGCGCCAGGGTATCTGGACCGCCACTGATCGCCAGTACAAGGGTGCGGTCGAGGCACTGACCCGCAAGCGGTCCTACCTGGAGCAGAAGAACATCGAGGACCGCCCGCCCGATTACACCGCCGCCGAGCCGGTGACTCACCTGCAGAGCCGGGCCGAGTTGAAGTTCGATGAAGCGACCTGGCGCCAGCGTCTGGAGGTTGTGTCGGGCCGCTTCGGCAAGTACCCGGCTATTCAGAACTCCGAAGTGAGCCTGGTGGCCGGCGTGGTCACCGACTATACGGTCAACTCTGAGGGCACGCGTCTCCGCGTAAGTGACACTGGCATCCTGCTGACGCTCCGGGCCGATCTCCAGGCCACTGACGGCATGAGACTGGGCGACCAGCGCGTGTTCGGCGGCGAGAGCTTCGCTGAACTACCCACGACGGAAGAACTGGTGGCCGCGGTGGACGAACTGTGCGCCTCGCTTGCCGAACTGGCGACTGCCCCCATACTGGAGGAGTACACCGGTCCCGTGCTGTTTGAGGCCCGGGCGGCCGGACAAGTGCTCGCCTCGCTGCTCGCCCCGGGGCTGGCGGGGCGTCCCGACCCCATAGGGGCGCCGGGACGAAGCGACGACAGCCTGGAGAAGAAGCTCGGCAAACGGATTCTGCCCAGGACTTTCCAGGTCCAGGACGATCCCACCGTCAAGCGGGTGGACGGAAAGCTGCTCTTCGGCTGGTACGACTACGACGCCGAGGGCGTGCCGGCTCGGCGTGTGCAACTGGTGGCTGACGGGATGCTGGAGACGATGGTCATGTCCCGGACGCCTACCAGGAAGATCCAGGGGACCACTGGACATGGCCGGAATGGACGTTTCGGCGCCGATGCCCAGGCGACGACAGCAAACTTGTTCGTCTCCGACGAGGCCGGCCTGGAGGATGACGAGCTCAAGCAAGCACTGATCGAGGCCTGTCAGGACGAGGACCTCGAATTCGGCCTGCGGATCACCGCCCTGGACAACGTGGGCAGCGGGTATCTGTCCGACCCCGTGTTCGCCTACCGCGTGTACGTCGAGGATGGTCGGGAGGAACTGATCCGCGGCGTGGAGTTCAGGCCGGTGGAGGTTCGCGCTCTGCGCAGAATCCTGGCGGCAGGCAAGAATCGCCACGTGCTCAACTACTTCACGCCAGGCAGCGGACTCGGTGCCGCCGTGGTAGCGCCAGCCTTGCTGTTTGACGAACTCGAGCTGAGCAAGGTCGAGGAGGAGTTCGACAAGCTGCCCATTCTCGACGCGCCCGCGACGCGGGAAGATGCGTCAGCGAGATAGCGGCCAGTGGCAATGGAGGTAAGCGACCAGGACGGCCCATACGTTTGGCAAAGCGCGCCGCGGATATCCTCGCTGCCGGCAGGTACGACCAAACCAATCCTGGACTTCACCTGACGAGGAGGTATGCCGTATGACCACCAAAGAACACGCCCTGCGTATCCTGAATTTCAGCCGCCAGTTCTTCAATGACCTGCTGGAAGGCGTCCCTGCTGACAAGCTGCTGCACTCTCCGGTGCCGGGCGGTAATCACGCCTTGTGGATCATTGGTCACCTGGCAGTGACCGACGACTTCTTTGCGGACATGGTGGACGGCCAGGGCCAGAAGTTGCCCCAGCGATACCGCGAGCTCTTCGACCTGGGCTCCACGCCGACCGCCAACGAGGCGGACTACCCTCCGGTGTCAGAAATACGGGAACAGTTCGCCGCGGCGCGCCAGAGGCTGATCAGCGCCTACGAAGCCGCCGACGAAGACACGCTGAGCCAGCCACTGCCGCAAGAGCTCTCGAATTTCGCCCCCAACAAGCTGGGCCTGCCCCTGACCCAAGCCTGGCACGAAGGAATACACACCGGGCAACTGTCCAGCATCCGCCGCTCGTTGGGCATCAAGCCTCTGGTGGGGTGAGTTTGTCGGATCTTGTCGGAACGTGGCTCACGGCTTCGTCCCGCGCAGGCTGCGTGTGGTGCGGTTGTACGCGCTCAGGTGAGGGGCAGGACGGCAACCAACAGTATGGCCAGCGCCACCGCGGCGTCAGGGGCCGAATTTTGCCTGGAAGGCTGCTATCTCCCGCAAATCAACGTCAGCGTCGCAATCGTAGTCGTAGCCGTCGCATGGCCCTGCGGGTGGGACGGTGTCAGGGCCGGTCAGGCAGTCCGCCAGCGGCGCCCAGTCACCCGCGCCCCAGTTGCCGTCCTGATCGAAGTCACCCCAGGCCGGGCCGATTATGTTCGCCAGCTCAGCAGCGAAGCGGGCCGCCCCTGGAACACTCAGATGTGCGCCGTCACTCAAGTCGGCTGGCGTGGTCAGTTCTTCGGCGCGGATCAGGTGCAGATGGCAATCGCCCATCGACTGGCGGGCGCCGACGATGTCGGCGATCGCGTCCCGGTATTCGTCGAGCGTGTATCTGGCCCTCCGGGAGGCACCGGAACCGGTCGTCGTCATCGTCATGCAGTAGATCGGCGTATGCGGCTGGGCTGCCCGCAGGTTGTCCAGTAACGCGTCATACTTGCTGGTGAACAGGGGCAGATCGTCGTCATGGGCCCTGTCGTTCAGTCCCCAGAGAATCGTGATGATGTCCGATCGTTCGCCGGCCAGCATGCTTCCGAACGCCGGTGCTACCTTGGATCCGCCCACGGCCAGGTTGTACAAGTGCCAGCCCTTGGACGCGGCCAGCACCCACGGATAGCTCGTCGTGCTGTCGGCCTTGGTGTCGGCGTCGAGTTCGCTGCCGTGCGTGATAGAGTCTCCCAGGGCGAAGTAGCGTGGCCGCCGGTCGGCAGGCAGCGGGAACACCGACGCGCCGGGCTCCATTTCCAGGTCGGCGAAAGTGACCTCGTCGTAGCTCGGGCAGACGATCTCCCAGGTCACCGGCTGGCCCGGCTGTTGCGAGACGATGTCGACTACTTCAAGGTCCGGAACCAGTTGATCTAACTCACCGTCCTGAAACACGACGTAGCCCGTTCCTTCGGTAACCACGTGGGAGATGTGGTTGAAGTTGGCCCGAATCGAGGCGCTGTCCGTGCGGAAGCGGATGGTCACGCCCGTGGTGAGCACGCCCACGGCCGGCGAGAACAGCCCGCCGGGGTCCGCCAGGATCAGCGGGTCGATGCGATCGAGCCGCATGGCGTAGTCCTCGGCCGCGGGGAACAGCGCGCCG
>JANQGB010001288.1 GCA_028277545.1 Phycisphaerae bacterium
GAGCCGGTGTCCTACAAGGATGCCGAGCTGGCCGATACGGTGCTGCAGCCCGACTATGATGGCAGTCGCATTACCGTAGTGGACGTGTCCGATCCTGCCGGCCCGTTCGAGATATCGCACTTCGACATGGATGGCTTCATCACCGCGACGCGCAGGGTGGGTGACATCATCTACGCCGCGGGGAACTTCGACGGCCCGATCGTCACCGACGAAGGTCAAGACCAGGAAGAGGACCACGTCGGCGGCGAGGCGGACGGTGAGCAGGAGCACGACGACGAACCGGGCCCGGCGCCACCGTCAGTGACGGGGACGGCCAGGGAGATCGATGAGGACGGAACGGCCTCGACCTTCGTCATCTCGCCCGGCGGGGTGCGAGGCGGACTGGACGTCACCGGGGCCGACCCGGAGGGCTTCGTGCAACTCACCGTCAGCGACGGCAACACAGCCGCCACGCTGAAGGGAATCCCCAACCGCGCGGCCTTGCCCCTCACCGTCACGGCCGACGGCGATCTGGAGAACGGAACCTTCACCATGGTCGTTTCGTCACAAATGCAGTTCACCCTGGTTGAGCAGGCGGGGCTGGATGCAGCCAACCTGGCGGTCTACAGGCTCGACGAAGCGACAGGTCGCTGGACGGCGGCAGCGACTAACTTCGTTGGCGTGCGCGAACCGACCGGCGTGCTGGGGGACTTTGGCTACTCCATCTGGGATAATCCGGACTTGCACTCGGTCTGGGCCGTGGTGGACTCGCTGGGCGACTTCGCCGTCGGCGAGGCGTTCTCGGATGAACTTGCCGTTGAGGTCATCGAGTCGGCCGGCGGCACGTTGTTGGTCGACCCGCTCCAGGACAGCTACGCCTACGGCACAACGATCACCGTGACAGCCATACCCGACGACGGATTCGAGTTCCTCGAGTGGTCGCCGGCCCCGTCGTCGGCCGAGTACCCGGCCGAGGGCGTCATGCAGGTAGTTCTTACAGAAGATCTTCAGATCGGCGCCACTTACGGTGTGTTGGCCCCAACCGCCACCGGGCCGCACGTGTTCGTGGTGTCCATCAATGTCGCTGACCCGGACGACATTCGCGTCATAGATCGGGTGGACGTGGCCGGCGACTCGCTCGACATCCAGGTTACGCAGAACGCCATCTACGTGCTGGGCGACGACCCTGCCATGTCGGACACCACCAGGGTGACCTACGTTGACATCTCTGATCCCGCCGGCGCCGTCCAGGAGCGGGACAGCTTCCGCGTGCCCGGCTATCTGCAGAGCCGCTTCTTCGCTGACGAGTACGACGATGTTTTTCGCGTAGTCACCGAAGACCGCAGTCTCTCATCCGGTACCCCCGTCGTGGCGCTCTACGCGTACGACGTGGGCGATGCGGACGACGTTACGCGTATCGGGGAGGTTACCATCGAGGTCGGCGAGACACTGCGCAGCGTACGCTTTGACGGGCAGCGCGGCTACGCGGTCACTTTCCGGCAGATTGATCCGCTGTTCGTGCTGGACCTGTCTGACCCGGCGAATCCGCTGGTGGCCGGCGAGCTGGAGGTGCCCGGCTGGTCGACGCACCTGGTTCCTCTTGGTGAACGGCTGGTTGGCGTCGGCTTCGACGACACCGCCGGCTTCAGACCCGCCGTCGCACTCTACGATGTTTCCAACCCCGCCAGGCCGCGGCAGATGGATCGGGTGATCCTGGGCGAGAAGTGGAGCTTCGACACCACCTCCGAAGCCACGGTGGACGAGAAGGCGCTGAAGGTGATCGAGGACGACGAGCTGATCCTCATCCCGGTGAACAGCTACGATGTTGACCGGAGAGAGTACGTTGACTCGCTGCAACTGATCGACCTGAGGCCGACGTCGCTTCAGGAGCGGAGCTTCATAGAACACCGCGGTCTGGTGCGCAGGGCGGGCATGACCGATCAACGCCTGTGGGTGCTTTCGGACGAGGCCTTCCAGGTGGCCAACATCGACGACCGGGACGCCGTCATCAGCCTGGACACCCTGGACATAATGAGCGAGCAGGAACTCCTCGACGCCGGCCTGCTCGGCTGCGTGGATTCGGCCCGACTGCGGGGCTTCGAGGTCGAACCGCTGTTCTGGGATGACGTGGTCTTCGTGAGCTACGGCGGCGGGCTGTGCGGCGCCGTGGGCCTTCTGGGCCTGGCGCTCATCAGTGCCGGAGCGCTGACACTGCACGCCGTCCGGCGGCGCAGATGACCTCTGTAAGCGGAGGGGCCGCCGGGCGCGCCGAATCCGGGAGGGGACGCCCCGATTGACTCGGCCTGCTGAGCGAACCCTGCACGCTGGCCACCGGCGGCGCACTCCAGCCGCCCTTCTCTGACCGTGCCGCCGTCACGGGGCGCAATCTGGCTGCGCTGCTCGCGCGCACGCTATAAAGCGCCACGCGCGACAAGTCCTCCCCATGGCGTTCGCTCCCGCCCTGAACGGGTGCCGGCGCATGGCCACGGGCGCAGCCCGTGGGCAAACTGAGCAACAACAAGTCGCTGTGCCCTGTAAGGTCACAGGAGAGTGGCCGGGCGGAGCACTCTTATCGCAAGCGCCTTCTCCAGACGATAGCCGTGCCGATCCCCAGCAGGCCCAGACTCGCCGGCTCGGGGATGTGGGCCACGTAGGCTTCGAGGTTGCCGTCGGGGTTGTAGGCGCAGCCCACGATGGTATTGCCGTCGGCCGAGATGCCGTAAGCTCGCCAGATTGTCCAGCCGGTCAGGTCCACGCCGCCGGCGGTCAGCACCTCGTCAAGGTCGCGTGCGCCGTGGACGGGGTCGAAGATGAAGGGCACGCCCCAGCGTTTTCCCACAATGACCGAACCGTCGGCCGAGCAGTCCTCGGGCTCACCGTAGAAGCCCAGTCCGACCATGCCCTGGTCTTCGGTCCAGCGGAACACTTCCCTGAGGTAGCGGCCGGTCGGGTCGAGTCCGACGTGGCTGTAACCGATCACTACCGAGCCATCGGCCGAGATAGCCCTTGCAGTGCTATAGTCTTCGCCGCCGGGCAATTCGCCCAGGGCTACCATCCCTCCGCTTTGGGTCCAGCGAAACGCCTCGATATCCCACGAGTTGTTCATGGAATTGCCAACCACCGCCGACCCGTCGTCGGAACAGGCGAAGGCCCTACTAGCAGTACAGCGCAAAGTTACTCTCCAGGCACGTCCTGATTCGGTCGAGATCGATGTCTGAGTTTTGCAGTCTTTTTCGCATGGTTCTCGTGTGGC
>JANQGB010001299.1 GCA_028277545.1 Phycisphaerae bacterium
TGGCGGCCTGATAGTAGGGGTCTACGCGCCGCTCGCGCTTCATGTCGATCCAGGGGCCGTCGTCGAGTCTCATCTGGACCTTAGACCGGCCCGAGCCGGCGAACACGTTGACCAGCACCTCGGTTCGCCCGGCTTCGCCGCTCTGGACCAGTTCCGGCGCCCAGATGTTCATCTGGTAGTCGAGCCGGCGGCGAGAAGCATGGTACTCCAGCTTGTAGCGGTTGCCGTCGACGGACATGATCGTGTATCCGTTGGGGGCGCCGTCGCGCATCGTGGTGTGGGGGATTCCCAACTCGTCAAGGTTACCGCGGTGCCAGCTACCGCTGGCGGTCACCAGCGTGGCGTGGTGATGGGGTAGATCGCCGGGCCAATCATGCTCGTGGTCCAAGTGCCAGTGCTCGTTCATGTGCCAGTGAGCCGACAGAGACAGCACGTGAGGGTGGCCATCGAGTGCTTCGAACAGCGCCGCCCGATTGAGGAACTTATCCCCAGTCAGCGGGATGTGCATCATGGCGACAACGAGGCAATCCTCCGGCACGCTGGCAAGGTCGTTGCGCACGAACTCAATCTGTTCATCCGTGAAGCCTGCGTGGTACTTCCCCTTGCCAGGCTCTTCCGCGGAGCCCTCCCAAATGACGTTATCCAGCACGATGAAGTGAGCCTGGCCAAAGTTGAACGCGTAAGTAGGCGGCCCGAAGACGCGCTCATAGGTTTCGTCCGAGTATCTGTCGTCTCCGGTCATGAAATTCAGGTCGTGGTTGCCGATCACGTTGTACCAGGGCATTCCCAGGCAGGCCACCGTGCGCACGTAGGGCGCGAAAAGGTCGAGGTCGTCGCCGATGATGTCACCCAGGGTCACCCCAAAGGCGCAGCCCGTCTTGTTGATCAGCTCTTCCACGACGCCGTGGGCGAAGAAGTCGATCTCTGCCTGGTTGTAGGGTTGAGGATCGCCGAACAGAAGCACCTTGAATTGCCGACCCTCCTGCTGGCGGTACAGCGGGAAGTCCACGGAACTCGGCAGTGGTCCGGTAGGAGCTACACCGGCGTACTTGAGTCCTGGCGGCGAGCCGGTCGGCTTGTGGACGTAATGGAACCGGGGGAGGTGATGCTGGTCGATCGCCGTCATCCAGCCGCTGGGCTTGATAACAAAAACGATGCAGTCATCGCTAACGGGTATTTGGTATTCCCCGGCCCGGTTCGTCGCGACCACGTCAATTCCGTTGGAGACCGAGACGTCAGGCAGGCCCGCTTCGCCGGGGTCGCGCAGGCCATTGCGGTTGCGGTCCTCGAAAACAACGCCGCGGGCATAACCGGCCTCCCGCTCGTGCATCTGCCTATCCTGGCTGGTCTGCTGCGCGCATCCGGCCATGCACAGCCCCGCCGCCAGTGCAACCAGTGTTCTGCTCATAGTCTCGGCCTCAGTGTTTCGGATCAGATCGATTCCCGGGGGCACCGCTATAGATTACCTGATGGCTGCCAGCCGCCGCGTACGACGAAGCTGACCGCCATGCCTCACGAGCGTTTCTGACTTCCGGTGACGACGCTCGCCCTCCCTTTGGCCATGGCTTCACCACCAGAGGCGATCCCAGAGCTTACACGCACAGCTCAGGCCTGGGCGTTAAGAATGTATTAGAATCAGACGACTGTCCAGCCCTATGCCGGGGAGGTACGGCCGGCAGTGGTATGTTATTACAGCCAGCCACCAACGAGAGTACCGGCATCAAGATCGCCCGGTGTTGGGCGAATCCTGCTGATTCGACATATGTCTGCCCATATTGCCCAGACGCCGCAAAACAGCTCACGCCAAGGGCGGCTATGCCAGACGGCACACAGCGCAAGCAGCGCTGGACCAGGACAGCATCAGAATTTCCCCAAGCCTGATGGGTGTCGCAGCCTGATTTCGAACTGATCAATGAGGACGGGCCACAACACCCAAATCGCTCCGGGCCTGCTGTGAATCCCCGGGGGCATCTACACAATTTGCCGCCGGCCTGCGCACCGCGCCGGCCGGCTAGGCTGGCACCGGGGTCGATCGCGATCGCGACGGCCGCGGGGCAGAGGGAGAGGACGTACCCATGCCGTTGGTGCACGACTTGAGCAAGGCGCAATTGGCCTTCCAGATCGCTGGGGGCGCGGTCGACCAGTTTTCGGTGATCCGCTACCGCGGCACGGAGGGGCTCTGCCAGCTCTATCGATTCGAGATAGAGTTGGAGATGACCTTTGGGGCGGCTGACTTCGATGCGATCATCGGGGCGGCCGGCGTACTCAGCATCAACACCGAGCGGGGCGAGCGCTGGTTCCACGGTGTGGTCAGCCGTTTCGAACTCATCGACCAATCCGCCGACCAGATGTTCTTCCGGGCGGAGTTGGTTCCCACGCTCTGGTGGCTCACCCATCGCTACGGGAGCCGCATTTTCCAGGACAAGACCACGCCCGAGATCATCCGCGACGTGCTGACCAGAGCAGGCATATTGGAGGACGGCTTCCGGATGGACTTCCTGGAGCGGAAGTACGAAACGCGCGAGTACTGCGTGCAGTACCGCGAAACCGATTTCAGCTTCATCGCCCGCTTGATGGAGGATGAGGGCATCTGGTGGTACTTCGAGCAGTCGCAGGAGACCCACGTCCTGGTCCTGGCCGATTCGCCCAACGGCTACAGGGCGATCGCGGGCAATCCGTCATTGCCGTTCCGCCAGCCCACCGGCATGAACACCAGCGCCTACGTTGATGCCTCGTCCGCCTCGGCGTCGGAGCACGTGTTCCGGTTTCGACTGGCGGGCAGCATGCGTGCCGACCGTGTTCTGCTCAACGACTTCGACTTCAAGAACCCCAAGCTGGATCTTCGCGCCGGCAGTGACGGTGCCAGCAATACAGGCGAATTCATCGATTACCCGGGACGCTACGAGCAGCAGAAGCGCGGCGACGAAATCGCCGAGGTGCGCCGTCAGGAGTTTCAGGCGGATACCGTAAAGGGGGTGGGCCGGAGTCATTCCTACAGGCTCATGCCAGGACGCACCTTCGAGTTGACCGAGCACGGCAGTGCCGACGGCGGCTACCTGATCACGTCGGTTACCCACCAGGGAAAGCAATCCATCACTCGGACGACGACTGGCACCAACGGACGGGCCAGCAGCCTCAACGGCCGGCTCCACCAATCGCTGGTGGCTGCCTGCAGCCACCAGGACGACGCCATCAAGGAACTGGCGGCGGCGGTGCTGCAACTAGCCACCCGGCTGGGCGCACAGGACACGACGAATACACGCGAACGGGCCACGTGGCTGTACCGCGGCGGTGAGGTTGCGCAGGACCTGGCGGGCATAGCGGCCGCTCTGGGTGGCAGTCCCACGGACGCGCTCTCGATTGCGAACCTGCTGTCCGACCGGCCGGGTAACGCCCTGGTCGACTTCGATGCGCCGGTCTACGAATGCACCTTCGAGTGCATTCCCGGGCAGGTTGAGTTCCGTCCGCCCCGTGTCACGCCGTGGCCCAAGGTGGGCGGATCGCAGACAGCCCGGGTCGTCGGCCCCGAGCAGGAGGAGATTCACGTCGACGAGTTCGGGCGGGTGAAGGTCCATTTCGAATGGGACCGCGAAGGAACGCACGCCGAGACCGACTCCTGCTGGATTCGCGTCTGCCAGGGTATGGCCGGCGGTAATTACGGCATGATGTTCATCCCCCGCGTGGGCCAGGAAGTGGTGGTGGATTTCCTGGAAGGCAACCCGGACAAGCCGATCATCGTTGGCCGGGTCTACAACGCCGATCATATGCCCCCGTACGAGTTGCCCAAAGAAAGAACCAAGAGCTGCATCAAGACCCACAGCAGCAAGGGCGGCGGCGGGTGCAACGAGATACGCTTCGAGGACGCAAAAGACAAAGAGCAACTGCTGGTGCAGGCCCAGGGGCAAATGGACACCAACGTCGGAGGCAGCCACCTGCACACCATCGGACGGGACCACCACCTCAAGGTGGGCAACTCCTGGTTCGAGGAAGTGGCGGCCGACAAGAACGTGGGAGTTAAGGCTTCGCTGAAAACGAGTGTCAAAGGGACTGAGTGGAGGATCGTCGACGGCGATCAACTCACTGGCGTAGGGGGAGGGCTGCGCACGATCTCCGGCCAGGATGCCCGCGACCGATGCGACGCCAACTACGTCCGCGACGTCTCCGGTGGATACGAGTGCAACGCCACGACGATCCGGGAGGAAGGCACGGCCGGCATCGAACTCGTTTGTGGCGGCAGCAGCATCGTCATCAGCGGGGGTGGAATCTGGCTGGAGGCGCCCAACGTCTTTATCAACTCCGGTCGCGGTCCCGCCATGCCGCGGGTATCGCCGTCACTGCTCGATGCTGGTCAGCCACCCGAGCCGGAGGGTGCCGACAGCAGCAAGCCCGGCCGCGACACGCGCTACGACAGGTCGGAAGAGCCTGTTCCGGGAGAGGTGCCCGAAGATATCCCCGGCCACGACTTCGACGATGACGAGCCCGACGACACCGAGACCACCTTCATCGACATCGAAATGGTGGACGAGGACGGCGCGCCCGTGCCCGGTGAGCGCTACGAGGTCACCGACTCGGCCGGCAAGGAGAAGAGGGGCACGCTGGACCAGAACGGCTTCGCGCACGTTACCGGGATCAGTCCCGGACAATGCCGGATTGAATTCCCCAACCTCGATCAGAGCGTCTGGCGGAGAGCATAGCCCGTAGTGGCGTGGCCCGAGAACGATGCGGAGACCGGCTCTCCGCGCGAACAGAAACATGCAATTCCAGAAAGAGGAGCGAGTCATGACAGTCTTGACCAGAGTAACCGTGGTATCCGCCCTGCTGGCGGCGCTGGCCACACCCGCATCCGCTGACCGGATCGACGATATCGAGAAAGAGCTGATCCAGGCGCATGCCAAACTCAAGTCCTACACCGCCAAGACCAGGACATCGCACGATTTCGACATGGGCGGCGACGGCTCCTCGAAGTCCAGCGACAAAGGCACACATGAGTGGATGCGTCAGAGCGATACGGTGCTTTATCGTATCGAGAGTACGGGCACGTCGGTCACCAGAATGGGCGGCCAGGATAGCACCAGCCTGACCAAGTCCACCGTGATTTGCGATGGCGAGTACATGTACGTGGTCTCGGACAGCGACGGTCACAAATCGGCCATCAAGAGCAAGGCCGATCCGCGCACCGGCGGTGACCTTGCCCTGATCATGGAAGGGCTTCGCGATGAGTACACGCTCAAGGTCCTGGTCGACGAAGCCGTCAACGGTCAGAGCTGCTACGTGATCGAGGGCACCACGAAAGGCAGGCAGGATCACCCGATTACACGGCAGCTCACCTACTTCAGCAAGGAAACGGGCCTTGCGGTCAAGATGATCGGCTACGACGACGCAGGAAAGGTCGTGTTCTCGTCGGATACCACGGACATCAAGGTAAACGTACCCATCAGTTCCGAGCGGTTCGAATTCAAGGCCCCGGCTGGCGTCACGGTGACGGACCTCTCCAACATGCCAGGCCCGGCCGGCCAGTAGCGTGACGGAGCGGAGCCCCAGGAGGGCGGGCAGCGCATCCCGCGCAGGAGCCCATCCGTGGTGACATCGTTGGACCCTTGTGGAAGCAGATACTATGCCCATTGACACCGTTACTAACAGCACCTACGTGGCCAGCGGCGGCGAATGCCTCTGCGAAGTTGCCATCGACCATGGATACGCCGACTGCGAGGTATTGCGAAGTGCGAACCCGGAGCTGTCCGAAGTTGGTGTACTCGCACCCGGCCAGGAGGTCATCATTCCGGAAAAGACCGAGAAGCTGGAGACCGGCCAGACAGAGCAACTCCACCGCTTTGTCAAAGAGGCCAACCGCATGCCGCGCATCGAGTTCATTCGCGAGATGGGCAGAGGATACGGCGTCGACCTCCCCTCAACGAGCGGGCAGTCGAATTCAGCCCGCGCCGAATTCGAGGCCGCCTCCGGTCCCGCGGAGCCACAACCTGAATTGGACCCCAGGGTCCAGGAACTCGCCCTGACCAACTACGTCTGCGATCGGGGCGGTGACGGAACCGTGGTCGGCAACTTCCCCGCTGAGGACTTCTTTGGCTTCGACAAGGCCGGCTCAGCAGACCCTGACCACTTCAAGGTGCAGATCTTTGACCGGGAGGCCGAGGGCGAGGAGATCGAGCTGACCCTCTTCGCCATGAAGCCGCATTATCACGAGGCCCACGAACAAGGGCAGCGGATCGTTGTTCGGGCAAACGATCTCACCCGGCCCGCCAATGCGGACCGCACGCTGAAGGTCACCTGCAAGCGCATCGAGGGGACCGACTACTTTCGTTCGCCGTACCTGCGGCTCGTGAGCACCGAGACCAGCAAGGCCCGCCGGCCCCGCCAGTTGCTCTTCGTATCCGACTACTGGGACGAGGGCGCAGCCACCTACGAAAAGCACTACACCGAGATTCTCCACCAGCGCGTGGAAGCCGAATACAGGGTCAGCTTCTGCCCGGTTAACAGGTGCATGAGGCTCAGGGACGTGGGCATGGACCGCGGCCTGTCGCTGCACGTGGCTTTCCACATTCTGAAGGGCACGGTCGTTTCCAAGGATGAGATTCGCGAGCAGATTTACAAGTGGACCCGCCGGGCGCTGGCGCCGGCACACATTCGGCCGGTGATCGAGCTGATTCAGGAAGTGCCCGAGCCCAAAAACATGCTGGTTATCGCCAACCTGATCTCAGCCGCCCGCGGCCGGCACGCCTCCGGCAAGGACACCAACGGCCAGCCCTCCGTTATGTCGTTCACGGTCGATGGCGTGACCGTCACCCACAATCCGACGACCGGCGACTCACCCGAGACAACGGCCGCCAAGATTCAGGCGGCGATTGCGGCCTCCCCCGGACTGGCCGGTTATGCCACCAGGAAATTCCGCAACCGGTTGATCAATCAGACCCCGGTGGCCAATCAGATCAGTGACCCGTTCGACGTGCTGATACTCAAGCCCGCCGGCACGGATGGCAACCGGGAACCGGCCGTCGTCACCGCCGCCAGCTCGACGGATACCATCGTGGACGGCAAAGGCGGCCAGACGCTGAACCGCGTGACCAACTTCACCCTGTCCAACTTCCCGGTCTCTTTCGGGCCGTTCACGGGCGGGGCCACGGCGCCGCAGAGGATACTTCGCTGGAACTACTTCATCACCGGCTGCATGAACGGGTACGTCCTGGGCACGCTGCGCGACCAGTCCACTGGCTCAGCGCTGGACGGGTTCGCACCATTGGGATCGTTCAAGGGTTTCATCCCCGATGTGGGGCCGTGCATGTACCTGAGCCGGACCGGCGCCACCTCCCGGCCGTTCGTACCCGTGCACGAGATGGGGCATCCACTGCTGCACGCCATGCATACGCGGGCCCCAAGAAACGACGCCACGGCCGCGCTACCGCCGCCCGCACCCGGTGACCCGGAGCACAAAACCGTCGAGTTCATGGACGTGGGATTGGTCCCGGACGCGCACGATGCCACCAAGCACCTGGCCGACGCGCCGATCGCGGCGGAGTATTTCCTGCAGGAGCATCTGGATTACGTACTGATGGACGGTCGGCACCAGGCGCCGCCTCCCCACAATACAACGACAACGCCGGTCCGAAGATTCGTTCAGGTCGGTCACG
>JANQGB010001302.1 GCA_028277545.1 Phycisphaerae bacterium
CGGCCAGTCTCGTCTCAGATGGTTCACTGAAGCGACATAGCAGTGTTTGGCCCTATCGAAACGAACGGGGAAACGCTGGCCGTCCTCGGTGGTTACGCTGATATCGGCCGCGGGAATCGAACAGGCGCCAGGAACACGGCAGGTCAGAGAAACGCTCTTCTTCTCAACCTGCTGCCTGAGACCTTCGATCTTCTCGTCCCGACTCCAAGTTCCCACCTCACTCTTGAGACCCAAACGCAGGATGGCGCGGTTCCAGGAATGAACAGGAGAGACGCTTAGATTGAACGTCAGGCTGTCGGGCCAGGCGACCATATCCAGGTCGGCATCGCACCTTAGCTGCTCGCCCGCATCGTTTCGGAAGTCGAGCTGGAGGAAGTCGTAGTGCTGTACGTAACGCCCCGATTCCCACAGGCGCACATCCTGAAGATGCTTGACGCCCTTCTCTCTGCCTGCTTTGCACGTGTGAGCACGATAACACACGCCGTCAACATCCAATTCAATGAGCAACTGCGCCGGCGGAAGCCCCTTCAGGCGTTCCGCCTTATGCGCCAATGCCTGTTCATAGCTCAGAGAACTGACCAGCGGGCCGAACTGAACCTGGCTGAAATCGGCCACGTCGAGCGTGAAGCCATACCGACTCGTTTCAATACCGAATAGGTCGGCACTGTGGTCATTGCTGTTCTTTCGCCAACCGTTGAGCCAGCAACTGAAGGTGTATGCATCGCCAGCGGCAATCAGCTCTGCGGCGCTTATTCCCAACAGCAGGACCGCCAAGGTCATCTTCTTCATAGATATTCAGTCCACGAATGTGAAGTGTATGGCTTTGAGGCTGGCTTCGGCCAGGTCGCCCTCGAGACACGAGACGCTCACGGTGTACTTGCCGGGTCCCGGAAAGTTGATCCATCCAATCGGAAAACGCTGGTAGTTGTGCGACGAGTTCTGCTGATTCTGGATGTGTTGCCCTCCTTCGACATCCACACCCCACACGATCCGGCCCTTGCCGTTGTAGGTGAGATCCACATTATAGTAACCCGGCTGCAGCACATTGACCTCCCAGGAGGCCTTGCCGCCTTGCTCCCACTGCCAGACGCGCACCACATGTTTCCACTCGCCGAACTTCTCCATCCATCTTCTGGTTTCCTGCTTGGCCCCGGTCACCGTCGCAAACTGAGCGAGGATTGTGGTCTCCAGGCTTGGATCAATGCCCCAGCCAGGGTCCACGTCGGGCCGGCTCTCAAGCTCCACCTGGACGACCGGCACGAGTTTCTCGGAGATACGGGCGGGCAACTGGATCTTGGTCCAGCCATCTCGCCTTTGGACCTTGAGCTTGGCCTGCCTCCTCCTTTGGCCCAACAAACGCGCGGACTTGATCTCGGTCTTGAGTCCTGGCAGATACAGGGCTCCTTCTAGGGGCGTATTGAAAACGCAGAGAGACAAGGTCGTGTCCCTCATCGTAACATCGCCCCAGGGTAAGGCATGTTGCCAAGGCGAGGCATCCGTGCCGTAGACGACCTGCGGATACCGCTTGATCCACTGTCCGGCTTTGCGCAGGGTGCGTACGGCCAACTCGGGGACCGTGCCGTCCCCTTTGGGCCCGATGTTAAGCATATACGTGCCGCCACGGCCCACACACGCGACCAGTCGGTGCAGGACATCCTCGGGAGTCTTCCAGTAGTTGTCATACCACGCGTAGGCCCAGGAGTCATTGGTAGTGTCGACGGTCTCCCAGATCCCTTCGACGTTGGCGTTGGGCACCTCCATGTCACCCAAGGTCTGATAGTCGCCCAGCCCGTACCCGGCCCGACCTGACACCAGGGCATTGGGTTGATTCTTGTGTACGATGTCCACCAACTCCTCCACATATTCCCTGGGGATGCGCCCCGGCGTGTCAAACCAGACGATGGCAATGGGCCCGTACTGGGTCGTGATCTCCTCCACCTGGGGGCGACACTTGTTCTCATAGTAGTACTTGAAATCCACCTTCGTACCATCGGCCGTCTGCTTGGGGCCGTTGCCCCCGCCCGGGAAGGTCCAGTCCTGGTTATGTGAATAGTAGAACCCCAGGCCGAGCCCGTGCTTCTTGCAGGCGTGAGCCAGTTCCTTCATGGGATCCCGGTCGAACGGCGTGGCATCCACGATGTTGAACTCGTTCACCTTGGAATGATACATGGCAAAGCCGTCATGGTGTTTGGATGTGATGACGATGTACTTCATGCCAGCATCTTTGGCCAGCTTGGCAATCGCATCAGCATCGAAATCCGTCGGATTGAACTCCTTGGCCAGCGCCTTGTATTCGTCAACCGGAATGCCCGCCATGTTCCGATTCATGATCCACTCGCCAATCCCGTAGTAGCTCTTGCCTTTATAGAGATTACCGATATGGGAATAGAGACCCCAGTGGATGAACATGGCGTAGTTGCCTTCTTCAAACAATTGACCGCGTTCGGCATCGGTCGCCTTGAGCTTCATCACCTGCTCGCCCCACATCTTGTCCATCTCTCGAGCACTAGTCGGCTGCATGATCCCTCCGATTACCAAAACGGCTGATGCGATACGGGCCAAAGTCGATCGTCTCATCATATCCATTCGCCTGAGCTCCAATCTTCCTGTGGTTCGTTCACTTGCGGGATTCCGTACGCAATTTCGAGAAGCAGTGGGCCGGCGGCTTCTCAGGCAAAGACCTTCTCCAAGCGAGAATCTTGTTCTTCAGCGCCGTCACAACCTCCGGCTGCTCCTTCTTCAGATCATTCTTCTCGTAGGGGTCTGCCAAGATATCATAGAGTTCCACATAGCCGCAATCCCTATTGGCCACCAGCTTCCAGTGCTGATCGACGACGGCATAGGAGACCCAATGATCGGGTCGATTCTTGGGAGCCGGCCAGGGAGAGTCGAACTTCCAGAACAGCGGTTTCCTGCGTTTAGGAGTCCCTTGGCCCAGCAGGGTGGACACCTGGCTGACGCCATCGGGCACGTACGATGATGGCAATTTCACGCCGGCCACTTCGCAAAAGGTAGGCAGCAGATCGACCCCCGAGATGAGGGAGGTCTCGTCCACCTTCCCAGCGGCGATCTTGCCGGGCCAACGCGCAATGAACGGTACGCCGATACCGCCTTCGAAGAGCGCCGCCTTATAGCCCTTTCTCCCGCCAGTAACTCCCTTGGCCGCGCCAATTCCATAGCCAGCGCCGGTGGCGGTGTCGTGCATCAGCTTGAGTTCCGTCGGGGTCGCGGCCCGAGCCGGCCCATTGTCCGAACTGAAGATGACCAGGGTGTTCTCGGTCAGGCCCAAACGATCCAGCGTATTCAACACTTCTCCGATCCGGTCATCGGCATGAGACAGCACCGATGCGTAGATGTTGTCCGCCTCCTCAAGATCGCGGAAGCGCCAGCGGTACTTGGGCAGTGTATGGAATGGCGTGTGCGGCTCGTGAACCCACACATTGACGAAGAAGGGCTTTCCTGCGCGATGGCTCTTCTCGATGAAGGCGATCGTGTGGCGCGCGTCCTCGTGTACGGGCATTTGTTCACCGGCACAATTGAAGGCGCCGTAGGCATCGTAGCCGTATTCACTGGGCAGAGGCGAATCCGGAATCATGTTGTTCGAGAGGTGCCACTTGCCGAAGTGAGCCGTGGCGTATCCCCCCTCCTGCAAGAACCGCGACAGCAACGGCGCCTGCGGATCCAGCCAGTCGGGCATATTGCGTCTCTCGTTGCTGGGGACCCAGGCGAAGTGCCCGTTGATGTTATAGCGGGCGGGGAAGTGGCCCGTCATGACCGCCGTCCGGCTTGGGGAGCAGACCCCACAGGCGACGGTGAAACGATGAAAATCGGTGCCCTCAGCCGCCAGGCGGTCGACGTTCGGCGTCTTGACATAGGGATGCCCATGACAGCCCAGATCGCCCCACCCCCAGTCATCCGCAAAGATGAACAGGATGTTGGGCCGTGATTCGGTCGAAGCATCCCCGGCTCTCTGCCCCGCTGATAGACGGCCGCTGAGGACACCGCCTGCCGCTACGCCCAGACCTGCCTTCAGGAAGTCTCTTCTGCCAACCATCTCAATGCTCCTCAGTGTCTAGGATTGTCATGGCAGTGCGTAGTCGGGTTAGCAAGCCGTTACCACTTATCTTCATACCGACTCCTCCCCTGTTTGACAATGGTCGGCTGCCAATCTGCGCAGCACTACGCTGCATCCAATCTCGTGCAAGCCAGTTAGCGGCGGTCAGTTTCTCACGTTGCATATTCCATGGTCGCCTCCACAACCATTGGCCTATCCAGCAACAACCATTGCCTACCTGGAATGGCATTGGCCTCTGGGCTGGCATAAGCCCGGTTGGTGTTGATCCGAAGCCACCGATTTCACTGCGCCATTGACTCTTGGTGAATGATTTCATACGATGGCGCTAGGGTGGAATATGCGAGAATCCGCCGCAGGAGGTGTCATCATGAAACGGACACAATGCTTGGCAATAGCGATCCTGGGGATCGCCGCAAACCTCTCTCTTGCCGGACCGCGAGATAGCCAATGGGCCCAAGTAGAAGAGGCAATGAGTGAGGGGCTTCCCAAGACCGCCATCGCGGTCCTGGACGAGATCATCCCCGCCGCGCTCGAGGATCAGGCCTTCGCCGAGGCTACCAAGGGGATCTGCCTGAAGATCACGTTGGAGGGCTGGTCCGAATGGGGCGACACGGCGCGAATGATCACCCGCCTCGAAGCGGAGATTGACGAGGCCCCAGATCCGATGAAACCCATGATGGAGACCATCCTGGCCCATTGGTACTGGGAGTACTTCCTGCAGAACAGCTGGCGTTTCATCGAACGAACGCAGACCGCCGAACCCCCGGGCGCGGATATCACAACCTGGGACCTGCCCCGTATCCTGGCCGAGGTGGACAAGCACTTCACCCTGGCCCTGGCGGGCGAGGAGGAGTTGAAGGCCGTTCCACTCGATCAGTGGGACGATCTGCTGGAAGCAGGGACCGTTCCTCAACATCATCGCCCCACGCTCTATGATTTCCTGGTTCACGAGGCTCTGTCCTTCTACAGTTCAGGAGAGCAGGCCGGGGCCCTGCCACAGGACAGCTTTGAGATCATGGCGGATAGCCCGATCTTTGCCCCCGCGGCCGAGTTCCTGCAATGGGAACCTCAGACCTCGGACACCGACTCGGCCACACTCAAGGCGATCCGTCTGGACCAGGACCTGCTGGCCTTCCACTGGAACGACGCGGACAGAACAGCTTTCCTTGACGCCGACCTGCTCAGACTCGTGTTCGGTTATAACCTGGCGATTGGCCCGGACAGAGCGGCGTTGTGCCAGGCGGCCCTGGACCGTTTCATCACCCAATGGGAAGAACATGAGATTTCTGCCCGTGCCCGGTACGAGTATGCCCGCGTCGCGCGCGCCGAAGGCGACTACGTCCAGGCCCACGCGTATGCCTCCCGGGGATGGGAAACGTATCCAAATAGCATCGGCGGGCCCCTCTGCTACAACCTGATCCAGCAGATCGAAGGCAAGTCGGCGACAATCCAGACGGAGCGCGTTTGGAACGATCCGCTCCCGGATATCCGTGTTACCTATAAGAATGTGACCCGTGTTCATTTCCGAGTCGTACGCGCGGAGTTCGCCGATTTCGCAGGACCTTCATGGTCAACCCCGTACAAGGTAAGCCTCGAGGCAGCGTTGGCCGCTGAGCCGGCGCTGGCCTGGAGCGAGGAATTGACGCCCACCGAGGACTACCACCAGCGAACCGAGGTATTGCCTGCACCCGAGGGATTGGACAGAGGCTTCTACGTACTGATCGCCAGCCACGATCCGGCCTTCGCAGAGGAGGACAACAAGGTCAGCACAGCCCTGATTTGGGTCAGTGATCTGGCGCTGGTTATCCGCGAGTTTGAAAACGGCGGCAAGATCGAAGGCTTGGTGCTCGACGCCGGGACCGGGACCCCCGTGGCCGGCGCGACGATCACGCGCTGGCCACGCGAGAAGAACTCGTGGTATCGTCCGGGCGATCGGACGCAGTCGGACGAGAACGGATTGTTCCGTCTCGCTCGCCTTGACAAGTACTCCTTCTTCCTCATGGCCGAACACGAAGGCGACCGACTGGCCGCCGAGAACCTGCATTACATCTGGAGGGCGCGAGGGCCGGCGAAACCACAGGAAAGGACGGTCTTCTTCACGGACCGGTCGCTCTATCGGCCAGGCCAGACCATTCAGTACAAGGGGATCTGCATTCACACAGACGTGCTGTCCGACAACTACCAGGTTCTGCCGGGCCAGCAGCTCACCGTCGTATTCAAGGATGTCAATGACGAGGAGATTGCCAGACAACAGCACAGGTGCAATGACTATGGCGCCTTCAGCGGGAGCTTCACGGCGCCGCGCGACCGCCTGATGGGCCGGATGTCCGTGTCGGTAGTCGGCGTCCCGGGCGGCAGCGCATATTTCGGCGTCGAGGAATACAAGCGGCCCAAGTTCCGAGTCGAGATCGAGCCGCCTGCCGAAGCACCCAAACTCGGCGCCGAGGTCGTGGCGCCGGGCCGCGCCACTGCGTACACCGGCGCCGCCATCGGCGGAGCCCAGGTGACGTGGCGCGTCGTGCGGAAAGTCAGGCTCCCCTATTGGTGTTGGTGGGCGCGCTGGTACCCCGTCTACGGCCAATCCCAAATGATCGCCCACGGAACCGCTGTGACCGAACCGGATGGGTCTTTCTCGATTCCGTTTACCGCCAAGCCGGACCTGTCCATCCCGGCCGAAGATGAGCCGGTATTTGCATTCGAGGTCCACGCCGACGTGACCGATACGACGGGCGAGACACGATCGAATGGCCGCACGATAAGCGTGGGGTATACCTCACTTGAGGCGACGCTCAACGCGGGTTCCTGGCAGACTCCAGAGACACCCGTCACGCTGTCCATTCGGACGCAGTCCCTCGATGGTGAGCCCGAACCGGCCGCCGGGGTGGTCCAAGTCTATACGCTTCAACGGCCGGAGAAGGTCTCCCGGGCCAAGCTAGTGTCACTAGACCTGGAGCCGGATGAGTCCAATCCAAAGACCTGGGAACTCGCCGACCTGATTCATGAGGAAAACTTCGCGACGGACGCTCAGGGTGAAACAACACTCCCTGTCGCCCTGGAGGCCGGCGTCTATCGCGTGATGCTCCAGACGCAGGACCGCTTCGGTGAGCAGGTCACGGCCCGACGGACGATCCACGTGGTGGATCCCCAGGCCCCCCATTTCGGCGTCCCCATTGCCAACCACTTCGCCGCACCAACCTGGTCCCTGGAGCCGGGCGAGTTGTTCACCGCTCTGTGGGGCACCGGATACGATACCGGCCAGGCTTATGTGGAAATCGAGTGCCGGGGCGAAGTCCTGCGCGCATGGTGGACGGACCCCGACCGGACCCAGGAGACCATCACGGAGATGGTGACCGAGGACATGCGCGGCGGATTCACCCTGCGCGTCACGTACGTACGCGAGAACCGGGCGTATGTGAACGAGCGGATTGTGGATGTGCCCTGGACCAACAAGGAACTGACAATCCGCTGGGAAACGTTCAGGTCGCTGTTGGAGCCAGGCCTGGAGGAGTTGTGGACGGTTGAGATCACCGGGCCGGATGCGGAGCCGGCAGCCGCCGAGATGGCCGCGGTCGCCTACGATGCGTCCCTCGATCAGTACCTCCAGCACGACTGGATACAGCGCCTTAGTGGCTTTCGCCGCGAGAGTAGCCGACTACACAGCTACTTCGAGAATAGTGCGCTCTCACTCAGGACCCTGTTCTCCGGCTGGAAAATAGACTACATTGATGCCTCCTTCTCCTACCCTCATCTACCCTTTGACATTCGGTACCCCATATTCAACTATACCTATTGGGAGTCCCCATTCGCCGGAGGGGTCTCACGCGGCGGAGACGAATCGGCCAACAGCGAGCATCCGGCGGCGCCGGACGGCAAGGCCGGAACCGAATCAAGCCTGGACCTCGATCAGGTTTCTGCACGGGCCAACCTCAAAGAGACCGCCTTCTTCTACCCGCATCTACTCTCCGATGCTGACGGGGTCGTCAGAATGGAGTTCACGGTGCCGGAGACGCTGACCGAATGGCGATTCTTCGGCTTTGCCCACGACGGTCTGCTGCGCAGCGGCTTCCTGACCGATACCGCCGTGACGGCCAAGGACCTGATGGTCCAACCCAATCCGCCGCGGTTCGTTCGTGAAGGCGATATCATTGAGTTCACAGTCAAGGTCAGCAACCAGTCTGCTGCACGCCAGATGGGCACGGTCAGATTGACGCTGGCTGACGCGCGGACTCTCGAGTCCCGCGACCACGATTTGGACAATCTGTTGCCCGAGCAGGCCTTCGACGTGCCGAGTAAGGAATCCCGCACCTACTCCTGGCGACTGAATGTCCCCGACGGTTGCGAGTGGCTCACGTACAAGGCGGTAGGCGCCACGACCCGGCTCAGTGATGGCGAAGAGGGATACCTGCCCGTGCTGAGCCGCCAGATCCTCGTGACCGAATCGCTGCCCTTGCCCATCCGCGGCCCGCAGACCAAGGCGTTCGAATTCACCAAGCTGCTCAATTCGGGCCAATCGTCCACCCTGCGGCACCAGAGTCTGACGGTGCAGATGGTGTCACAACCGGCCTGGTACGCGGTCATGGCGCTGCCCTACCTGATGGAGTATCCCTACGAGTGCAGTGAGCAGCTCTTCGGTCGGCTCTACGCCAATGCGCTGGCCTCTCACATCGCCAAGTCCGATCCTGAGATTCGCCGCATCTTCGATCAGTGGAAGGCGACGCCCGCCCTCGACAGTCCTCTGGAGAAGAACGAGGACCTCAAGGCGGTGGCCCTGGAGGAGACGCCGTGGGTCAGACAAGCCGTGGGCGAATCGCAAGCGCGCAAGAATGTGGGAATCCTGTTCGATGAGAATCGGCTCGGCGATGAGACCTCGCGCGCCTTGTTCAAGCTGCAGCAAATGCAGTTGAGCAACGGGCTCTGGCCCTGGTTCCCAGGCTGCCCTGGCAACAGGTACATCACTCTCTACATCACGACAGGTTTCGGACGTCTTCGCCATCTGGGTGTGAAAGACATCAACGTCAGTTGTGCGGTCCAGGCGCTCGACGCCCTGGACAAATGGATGGACGAGCGCTACCGCTGGATCCTTGCCAAAGGTAACGAAGAAGAGGACCAGCTGAGCGCCACGATCGCGATGTATCTGTATGGGCGCAGCTTCTTCCTGAGCGACAAGCCCGTGGACAGCCAATACCAGGAGGCCCTGGACTACTGGCTCAGCCAGGCCCGGCAGTACTGGCTCTCGCGATGGCGTCACTCCCAGGCCCATCTGGCTATCGCTCTGAAGCGCTTCGGCGATGAGCAGACCCCCGACGCGATCATGCGGTCGATTCGCGAGCGCAGCGTCACCGACGAAGAGCTGGGCATGTTCTGGCGGGACCTCGAACGGAGTTGGTGGTGGTATCGCGCCCCCATTGCGACCCAGGCCCTGATGATTGAAGCGTTCGACGAGGTCTCAGGTGACGCCCAGGCGGTCGAAGATTGCCGCGTCTGGCTGCTCAAGCAGAAGCAGACCCAGGCCTGGAGAACCACGAAAGCCACGGCCGACGCGGTCTATGGGCTGCTCCTCCGCGGGGCCGACCTCTTGGCCTCTGACGCCCTGGTCGAGGTCGCGCTGGGCGGGGAGTGGATCGAGCCCGATCAGGTCGAGGCGGGCACCGGGTTCTACGAGGAGCGGTTTACTCGGCAGGAAATCCAACCTGCGATGGGCCAGATCACTGTCAGGAAGGTCGATGAGGGCGTCAGTTGGGGCGGCGTACACTGGCAATACCTCGAGGACATAAGCAAGGTCACACCGTATGAAGGGACGCCGCTACAGCTCAAGAAGACCCTCTTCACTAAGGAGACAACGGGTCAGGGCCAGGTCCTGTATCCGGTTGAGGGACCGCTGGCCGTCGGTGACGAGTTGGTCGTGCGCATTGAACTGCGGGTCGATCGCGATATGGAATACGTCCACATGAAGGACCAGCGCGGCAGCGGCACCGAGCCGGTGAATGTGCTCAGCCGCTATCGGTATCAGGATGGGCTGGCCTACTACGAGAGCACGCGCGACACGGCTACGCACTTCTTCATGGACTATCTGCCCAAGGGCACGTACGTCTTCGAATACAGCACGCGTATCCAGCACCGAGGAGCGTATCAGAGCGGCATCGCCACCATCCAATGCATGTACGCCCCCGAGTTCAACAGTCATAGCGAGAGCTACGAACTGGACGTCAGATGAGCGAAGCCCACCCGCAACGTGCGGCTAGAGAACATCGATGGATACCAGAGATGCCGAGCAACTAGGGACAGACACACCGCGAACGGCCCGCTCTTCTCCTGCAAGGTTCGGATCTCTGCCAGAGGCGGGATATCTCTCTTGACTTCTGCTCAACACATTGTGAGACTCCAGCAGAGGCGCGGAGGGATGCATTGCACGGCGCACAACGAAAGAATCAATCATCAACAGTCAATTCCAACGCCTACTGCTGGCCGGCCAATTGCATCACGTGTGTGATCCGGGCCAACCCGATCTGCTGGGCCAGCGTCAGCGCCGACGTCATGCCCGACCGAGAAGAGGTACTGCTGCCGGCTCGTATCAAGCGTCTAGAGTCTTGTGAACAGTTGCACGAAACCGCCGCGATCGCAGCAACAGGTACAACGTTGTAGCCGGCCCCGCTGGCCCCCGGAATGTCATGCTCGCTGTCTCGAGACTTGATCATACGACCCTATTCTGCGACCATGGCGCGTTGTGTCTATCATAGCGTCGGATAGTCTCGATCCACATGACCCTTTGAGGAGTGTACCTATGAAACAGTCGCCACTTCTGCGGAGCTTGGCCGTGGCCTGTTGCTGTCTCTTCTTCAGGCTCTCGGGGCCAGCGGGCCTCGGGGACTCTCTGGCTCAAGCGGCCGAGTACGTGGTGGCCCCGACGGGTGACGATCGCGCCGCCGGCGATGCGACGGCCCCCCTGCGAACCATCTCCGAGGCCGCCAGACGGGCGATGCCTGGAGACACGGTGCTGGTCAGAGCCGGCGTCTATCGCGAACGCATCTCTCCTCTACGAAGTGGCCAACCGGGCAGCCCCATCATCTATCGGGGCGAGAAGCTGGGAACCGTGTTCGTCAGAGGCTCTGAACTGTGGGCGCCTGCCTGGCGACGGGAAGCAGAATCTGTCTATTCAGCACTCCCCGATGAGGCACTCTTCAATGACGACGCCTATCTCGACAGCGGCAATCCCTTCCAAGTGCCCTTGGCCTCGACGCCCTACGGAAGGAATGGCAGACCGGAGAAACAGCGATTCGACTACGGCGATCCCAATCTGGTCTACACCTGTGGTCAGATCATCGTCAATGGGGAACCCTTCACACAGGTGCCCTTTCTCCGCGAGGTCGAGAGCCAGACAGGGACATGGACGTGCCATCCGGAGACCGGGCGAATCACTATCAACTTCGGCAGTCTCAATCCGACAGACCAGACGGTTGAGATCACGACGCGTCGGCGGATCTTCGCGCCTCACATCCGAGGCCTGGGACACATCATCGTCGAAGGTTTCGTCTTTGAGCATTGCGGCAACCAGTATCCGACGAACTTCTGGAACACGCCGGTCTGGGCGCAGGCGGGCGCGGTCGGACTGCGCGGGGGACATCATTGGATCGTTCGCAACAACATGATTCGGTACGCCCACACGGTGGGCATCGATGTTGGCGCTGGGGGCGGCAACAACGAACGAACCGAAACCACGAGCGCCACGATAGCACTGGCCGGGCAAGACAATCTCATCGAGCGCAACTACATCGTCGACAACGGAGCCGCCGGGCTCATCGGACTGGACAGCACGCGCATGGTCATTCGCGGCAATGTGATCCTGCGCAACAATACGCTGGGATTCATTGGGAACAAGCGGTACGAGCACGCCGGGATCAAGTGCCACAACATCAAGGATGGCTTGATCGAGGGCAATTACATCGCCGACAATCCGCTGAACGACGGCGTTTGGCTTGACAATCGCTTCCCAGGAACGCGGGTCACACGCAATGTCATCGTGAACAACGGCCGGAAGGGAGTGTTCCTCGAGATGAGCGACTACGACTTTGACACCGCCCTGGTCGATCACAACATTCTGGTGGGCAATCGCCTCATCCAGTTCTATGTCCACGACGCATCGGGATCGACGGTCATGCACAACCTGATCGCCAACAGCCCCCCAGCCAGTCGTTTCGGGCAGGGAGCCTACATCTACCAGGTTACGACGCGTACGCGCACCCGGCACCATTCGTTGTACAACAACATCTTCGTTAACCACAAGACGATGCTCGATATCAACTATCCGGCGTACCGCAGCGGCCCGCAGCGACTCGATCACAACGTTTACGATGCCGCGCCGCACGACCCCACGTTCATCATCAACAGCGCTTCCGACAGGCCCTCCCCCTGGAGCCCAGAGGAGTTCATTGAATTGGTTCGCTCCGATCTGGGTCAGTACGCCTCTGGTCTGGTGACTCTGGACGGCGGCAAGCGAGCCGCAATGACGCTGCCCCTGTGGCGCACCTTCTGGGCCGCCCATGGGTTGCCGAATGATCGTCACAGTGTCACGCGACAGGACATGTCTGTCTCCTATGACGCGGCTCGATGCGAGTTGTCGCTTGCGATTCCCTTCGATCCGGCGGCAGTCGGCTCGACGAACCATGCCTGGATCGACAAGGACTTCTTTGGCGCCCCGGTTCCCCAGGACGGAGGCGCCCTGCCCGGCCCGTTTCAGAACCTCAAGCAAGGGCGCAATACGTTCCGCGTTTGGGAGGGCCTGCCTTTGCTCGCATCTGGAGAACTCCCTGGAGGCAAGGATTGAAGTCTCTGTTTGGCACCGGCGCTGCGCGTTCTTGCCCCATCGCGCTAGCGTCGCGGTTGCCTTCACAGCCGCCTGGCGTAGAACAGGTGTCCTCCACACCGACAGTCTGAAGCCCCGAAGCCAGGTACGGCCAACTCGTACATCTGTCTCAGTTCGGCAGCCATTTCGCATTCTCGTTCCCGTGGGGCCGACACCATCATGGCCCCAAGCATATCCGCTCTCACCGACAGATAGTCGATGTGCCATCGCAGGGGCTTCTCCTTGCGTGCATGGCGCGATATGCGGGCAGAGAGGTGACGCTGAGCACTGCCAACGTAAAGGTAGATGCCAGTCCGAAACGAATAGCACCCCAGCTTGCCCACCTGAATCTGCTGACGCTCTGTCAGATCGAAAACAACGATATACGTGCCGCCATCCACTGCAACACCTCCTGTCGGCAGCTTAGCAGGTTTGATTCGTGCAAGCAAACTTAGCTGCAATGGCCCTGGACAGCCCTCCCCTGGAACGTAGTGATGCTCAGGGCCCCGAGAGAAGACGGAATCCGCTGGAAGCCCACCGAAGATCACTGTAGTCTAATGGCATTGGCAGCCTTGCTTCACTGCTGAACTGGAGATAGAGCGATGCCCGTGAAAACGATTGGCGACTTCCTGATCCAGGAGCTCTACAACCATGGCGTACGCCATGTCTTTGGTGTCCCGGGCGATTACGCCCTATGGTTCTATCGCCAGCTTGAGGATAGCAAACTGAAGGTCGTCAATACGTGCGACGAACAGGGCGCAGGTTTCGCGGCGGATGCCTACGCGCGCATCCGCGGTCTGGGCGTGGTGTGCATCACCTACTGCGTTGGCGGTCTCAAGGTCGCCAACACAACGGCTCAAGCCTTCGCGGAGAAATCACCTGTAGTCGTCATCAGCGGCGCGCCCGGAGTCAAGGAACGCACCCAGAATCCCCTGCTGCATCACAAGGTCCGCGATTTCAATGTCCAGTCGGAGGTTTTCGAGCAACTCACCGTGGCATCGGCTGTAATCGACAATCCTCAGACGGCTTGCCGCGAAATCCGGCGCGTCATCGGAACAGCCCTTCGCCAGAAGCGGCCTGTCTACATCGAGTTGCCACGGGACATGCTGGCGGTGCGGGTCACAGCGACACACGCCTCGCCCAAAGCCCTGGAGCGACCCCCTGCCGAGATGCTTCAGGAGGCCGTCGCCGAAGCCGTCAAGATGATCAATGCGGCGCGCCGCCCCGTTGTCATTGCCGGTGTCGAACTGCACCGATTCGGGCTTCAGGATGACCTGCTCCAACTGATTAACAGAAGCAACATCCCGGTCGCGACAACGCCGCTGGGCAAATCCGTGATCAGCGAGCAACATCCGCGTTACCTGGGGGTTTACGCCGGTGGCATGGGGCGTGCGCAGGTGCGTCGCTTCGTCGAGTCGAGTGACTGCCTGATCCTCCTCGGTACGTTCATGTCTGATATCAACCTTGGTGTATTCACCGCCCACTTGGACCAGGGCCGAACGATCTACGCGACCAGCGAGAAGACCTCGATCCGATACCATACTTATGAGCAGGTCACTTTGTCCGATCTGATAGGCGCCCTTGGGGACGCCGACCTGCGACGACGTCGAGCCCCAGCCCTTCCCTCTCCGACGGTCCCAGCCGCCTTCCGTCCGGTCAGCGGCAGGCCCGTGACGATCAAGCGGCTGTTTCAACGACTCAATACCTTCTTGAGGGACGACACCGTCGTCATCGCTGACGTTGGCGACGCCATGTTTGCAGCGCTCGATATGACCATCCACGGCCAAACCGAGTTCCTGTCGCCGGCTTGTTACACCTCCCTGGGCTTCGCCGTGCCGGCCAGCATTGGAGTGCAACTGGCCGGCCCGAAG
>JANQGB010001350.1 GCA_028277545.1 Phycisphaerae bacterium
CACCCGCCGGTAGAGCAAGGCGACCGCCCCCGCGCATCCGCCAAGCCACAGCACGCTCTGCAGGTTCATTGCCCACGGCGACTCGGGCCACAACCGGAAGTCGAGCCAGTGCGTCACACCGGTCACCGGTCGGCAGAACGCCGCTCTCAGTTCCGGCAGTGACCACCAGGGCCAGAAGCCCCAGTCAATCATCCGGGTGTTGGTCTGCGGATTCCCGTCGATGAAGCGGAAGAGCTCCCACACCGATCCGTCGAAGTAGGGCAATTCTGTCGTGCCGAGCAGTCGGAGGCGCAGGACGTGATCGTCCGCCATCCACCCGACCGACATGGCCGGTAGTGCCAGCAGGACCGCCAGACACAGGACGACGATCGGAAGGCAGCGGTGCGTCAGTACCCTGCGTGGCCAGCGGCGGGCGGCGTCCGGGGGGGCGGGATTGTGTATGCCAGTAGCCACAGCACTTCTTACTGCGCCGGACGGAGTTCTTACAACGCCTGATCGCTTCGGACTATATCGGGCAATTGCCGGGCCAGCCCTGGCAGGTTATGCTGGCCAGCGATGATCGTCATCATCGATAACTATGACTCGTTCACCTATAATCTGGTCCAGCGCCTGGGGGAGTTGGATGCGGAGCGCGAGGTGCGCGTCTTCCGCAACGACGCTATCAGCGTCCAGGAGCTGGAGTCGCTCAACCCTGAGCGCATCATCATCTCGCCCGGACCATGTACGCCCGACCAGGCCGGCATCAGCGTAGACGTTGCCCGGCACTTCGCCGGCAACTTACCGCTACTCGGTGTATGCCTGGGGCACCAGGCCATCGCCCAGGCGTTTGGCGGCCGAATCCTGCGGGCCCAGCGGCTGATGCACGGCAAGACGTCGGAGATTTACCACGACGGTCGCGGCGTGTACGCCGGGTTGGCGAACCCGTTCACGGCCACACGGTACCACTCCCTGATAGTGGACCGCGATACGCTGCCCGGGCAATTCGAGATCTCCGCCTGGACTGACCGTGACGAATTGATGGGCATTCGGCACCGCGACGTCCAGCTCGAGGGCGTGCAGTTCCACCCGGAGAGCTTCCTCACAGACGATGGACCCCATCTGCTGGCCAACTTCCTGTCGCTGGTGGCCTGCTAGTGCCTCAGAATGTTCGGCATTGTCTATCGATGCGTACAGGCTGCGTGGTTGACGTTCGGGCGTCAGCGCGAACTGGAGTTCGCGGCTCGTCAGGATCCAGCGGCGTTGAGGCACCTCAGTAGAGGCGGGTGCGGCGTCGCGAGATCCGGCAGCGAGCCTGGCCCGCCAACACGAACGGCCGGGATTGCCCCCGGCCGTTCATGGAAGCTGTGATGTAGTAGCCGATTCTCGGCGGGTCTGTTCCGATCAATCGCTCGCTTCCGCGGCCGCCAGCAGCGGCGGGCGGCGCCTGCGGCGTCGTTTCTTGGGCGCGCCGGGGATGCGCATCCTCAACTCGGGCGGTTCGGCGTCCGCTGCGATCTGGAGAGCTTCCTTGATGGTCGGGGCAAACAGGTCGGCGTTGACTTCCTTCCAGAGGCCTGCGGCGCGGTTGAAAACTCCGCCCGAGATCATGATGTTCATGGTCGGGTTCGAGCCCACCTCCCGAATCAGGTCGATCAGATGACGCACGCCGGGCACACCCTGCGGCTGGGTGCCGAAGATCAGCAGGATGTCGGGACGAAGCTGGCCGACCAGGCTCAGCACCTCGTCGTTGGGAACGCCTCCCCCCAGGAAATAGACGTCCCAGCCGGCGGCCTCGAAGAGGTCGGCACACATCTGGGCCCCGAGCTCCTCCTGCTCACCCTCGGCGCATTCCATGAGAATACGCTTGCCGTTGGGGCTCTGGCGGTCCAGACCCGCCTGTAGCTGGTCGGCCAGGGAGCGGCTGATACGGGTGGCCATATGCTCGGCTGCGGTGTTGATGCGGTGGGATCGATACAGTTGGGCCACCTGATCCATGGCCGGCCACAACAGATCGAAATACACTGAGCGCGCGTCGTCAACCGCACCGAGCTCCCGACGCATCATCAAGCGACATCCGACCCGGTCTCCGCTGACCAAGCCCTCCACAAATCGATTTACAGTACTGGGATCGCCCATCGACGAACTCCTCGTGCGCCGGACCAGGCCTTACAGAAGCCGCAACCGTGAAGGGGCCTCCTGCCCGATCCGAGCCGATTGGTCCGCCGCGTTGGTTTCCTGCTATAGTCGGGATTCCACCCGACACTTCTCCAGTCCACTTGAACAACCAAGGACACCAAGCCAAGCCGATCAAGCGATAAAATAGGCAACCTGGTGTCTTTGGTGAACTTTCTATCGGCGCGATTCGCAAAATTTCTTGAGCGATCTTGAGCTGGCCAAGCGGCGGGTTTTGCGCTGCATCTGAGCGGCCCGGACCTCGTAGGGCCGGTCGGGCGGGGCGCCGACCCAGCCGGGCAGGTCGCCAGGGCAGCCACCGCTCGTCTGACCTGGTGCGATTGCGTTGGCTCGAAGCTGTCCTTACGATCAGGTGACCGCCGCCCGGCCTCCGCGGCCGGCGGACGCACTTGGGGCCGCGTTCGTCGTGCCCCGCAACGAGGTTCCTTCATGGACACCGAACGGTTCTCCGAACGCATTCTGAAACACGTTGCCAGCAAGGGCTACCAGCCGCAGAAGATCCGCGGCCTGGCCCGCGACATGGGGATCGCCGAGAACGAGTACGGGGATTTCCGTACCGCGGTGAAGGCGCTGACCAAGTCGGGACGGATAGTCATGGGGGCGGCCAGTGCGGTCACCCTGCCCGACCCGGCCCGCACGGTGGTGGGCCAGTTCCGATCGAACCCACG
>JANQGB010001367.1 GCA_028277545.1 Phycisphaerae bacterium
CGGACGCCAAGGCGGTGCCGACTGTGGCCATCGACGGCCCCCAGGCCGGCAAGCTGCGTTGGATGGCATCTTATGCGGGGGGCCGGCCAGGGAGCGGCACGGGCGGCAACGGGAGCAAGCCCAAGGGCACGCCCACGTCATTGAAGGAACGGCGGGCGAAACTCCAAAAGCGTCGCGACGCTTGGGTGGTCGGCGAAGTCAAGGCGCGAATCGCAAAGTGGGGAAAGGAGGACGTCGACGCTTGGTTTGCATCAGCAAGCCTGAACGTTACGCGGCCCTACATAGCTGTGGCCGCGGCCAGCGTGTTCGGCACGCAGCACAACCGCATGAAGCACTGCTACGGCAAGTCACGGGAGTTGTGGAAGACCTTCGACCAACGCCTGCGGATTGGCGCCCGGGAAGGCTGGGAGGCAGTAGCGCGGGACCTGTTCGTTGAAGTCCTCGGCGTGCTCAACGATCGCGTGCATTACCTGCCATCGGCGGGGCACGACATTGCGGAATGCATGGTTGACGCTGAGCGGGTCGCGATTCTGCTTGGTATCGACTTTCGCGAGCTGGTGACGCGGGCAGTGCAGAAGTTCCCCGAGCCGGCGAGCTGGGCGAACTTGAAGGCCGACGGCACGCCAAAGAAGTCGAAGCCCAAGGCCAAGCCGTCATCGGCGAAAGCACCCAAGAAACGCAAAGCCACGCGCCCGGCGAAGAAGAAGGTCCGCAAGTCCAGGACCAAGGCCGCGGTGCTGTCATGATCGAACCACAGACACCGCAGGAGTGGCAGGAGGCGATCGACACCGCCGAGGTGTTGGTGAGACTCGACGCCGCCCGCCAGTACGGGCTGGTCACCGGCGGGCCGGCCGTGAACGTGAGTCGCTGCGAGGAGCTGCTCAGGCGTGGCGAGGCCCTGGGCTACACGCCGACCGCCGACGCCGTCGAGCGCATCATACCGGCGCTGGTCAGTTTCGCGTGGCGATGCCGCGTTTGCGGCTGCACCAACGAACGTGCCTGCCCGGGCGGTTGCCACTGGGTTGAACCCAACCTGTGCAGTGAGTGCGCGATGAAGGACAACCGGCGTCCGTTGACCTGCGCAGGAAGCGTGCAACGAGCACACAGTCAGTAGAAGCATGGAGGCAAGACAATGGCGTTCAAACTCTATTCGCCGCGAGGGCGGTTCACCGCACCGGCGGCCGGCGTGGTGAACATCGTCAAGAGCGGCATGGCGACGTTCGCGCCCGCCGACTTGAGCCAGGTGAGCATCAAGACGTGGGCGGCGATTCTCGTGGATCCGGACACGTGCCGCCTGGCGGTGCGTGCGCCGCGCGAAGAGGAGGGCTTCACGGAACCGGCGATGGCCGTGAAATGGAGCAAGCGAGGCAGCTCTGCCCGGATCAACCTGCGCGGACCGCTGACCGCTTTGGGGCTCAAGCTGACGGCCTGCACCGGCCAACACGCGATAGTCGCCAAGAAGCCCGACGGACTGTTGATCGTGAACTTCCCTGGCGCCTCGGCTGCCAAGGCCGGGGCGCCCAGCCGCAAACCGAAGTCCGCGAAGAGGTGAGGGGCTGACCGTGGGGCATGACGGCTGCAACTGGTCGAGGTGCCGCCGGCTGGCGGTGGTCGGCTACGGCCGGCGGGGCCTCTGCCTACGACACTGGGAGCTGTTCTGTGAGTGGGACGACGCCGGGCAGATCTCGCGGGCTCTGGCGAAGATCGGACTGAAGCGCCGTCCGGCGTATCCAAGGAAGGCATCATGAGCAACGGCTGGATCCAAACCTACACCGGCAAGCAGTTCTGGCCGCTGGACCCGCGGCCGGCCGATGTCGATCTTCACGACATCGCCCACGCCTTGAGTCTGAAGTGCCGGTTCGGCGGGCACTGCAAGGTGTTCTACAGCGTCGCCGAGCACAGCGTGCGGGTGCTTCGCCACGTGGCAAAGGCAGACGGAGTCACGGACATGGAGCTGAAGGCGGCACTGCTGCACGACGCAGCAGAAGCGTACTTGCCTGACCTGCTCCGTCCGATCAAGGGACGTTTCGGTGCCGCGGCGAAAACGGCACAAGAGCCCAATCTCTCCCCCTTTGCCGAGATCGAGCGGCGACTCCAGGTGTGCATCGGTCAGGCGACTGACGTTCTGTACCTCGGCAGCGATTGGATCGCCGTCAAGCACGCCGACGACGTTCTGCTGGCAACCGAAGCCCGAGATCTGATGGGTCCACCTCCTGAGCCGTGGCCGTCGTTACCCACACCGTTGCCGCAGGTAATTGTGCCGTGGACGCCTGAACAGGCCAAGGCGTGGTTTCTGCATGAGGCCAGCCGGCTGGATCTGAAGGTAGCCTGATGTACCAGGAAACGAACGACGTGCTACCGCACTACGAACCGAAGGGACTGACTGATGCGCACGCTGTTTCATCTGACGCTCACACTCCGCGGTGAGCACGAGAAACACGAGCTCGCGGCCCTGGCGGCACTGAAGGGGGCGGCTACGCACCTTGACGGCGTGATTCTGGCGCTGCCGCACTACGCAAGCAAGGTAGACTGCCCGGAACTACCGCGGGCGTTCCGCAACGCCGCACAGGACTACGGCTTGGCCGTGACTGTCGGCCGGCGGTTGTGGCCGGCCTGGCAGGATCAACAGTTGGTGGATGCGTACGACCCGGTCTACTACGCTGCTGTGCTCGCAGAGCTCAAGGGCTACGCTGCCGGCCTGGGCACGCTCGTCACCACCTGCCTGGATTGCGAGCCGTACGGCACCAACCCAATCAAACCGAGCCTGAAACTCAACGGCGGTCTCGATGATCTGACAGCGGCAGGCATCCGTCAGGCCATATCCGCAGTTCTGGAGCGAGGCCTGCAGGCCGACTACTCCTGTCCGGGGTTTTCGGGCAATAAGCACCACTACTGCTACGCGTTCGGTGGTCTGGGCATCTTCCCGCTACAGAACAAGACCTACCGACAGATCGGCCCCGAAGCGAAGGGCGTTGCGTCACCGTCTAGCCCGGCGCCGTTGACGTCCTGGGGTACTCATGTAACCACCAGGCGGGAGATTTTGGCTAAGCCGCTGGGCAAGCGGCCCTTATCGGTTGCCGAGTGGGCTGGGACTAAGAGGCCCGGCCTGGACCGCGAATCGCTCCAGAAATGCAACCCGAAGTGCGACCTGCTCTGGCTGTACGTGAACCACAGCGAGCTGGTGAAGGTGTTGCACGCGATTAGCGAGTTGGGTGACAGTGGGAAGGACGGCCAGCAATGACCAATGGTGTTCAAGTAGCACGTCGACTGAACGTATACAAGTCCCCGCTCGAGACACTGCACGATCACCTCGACGCCCGGGTGAAGGCGATCACGACGCGAGCGGAGCGGATCGCAAACAGGGGCGTGGTCGACAAGAGCAACTTCGACGGGCAAATCGCCAAGTGGACCACCTGGCGAGACGCAGTACAGCGAGCCATCGAACAGGGCATGGGAAACGGATAGCACGGTCTCAGGCTAATCAGGACGCCACGGATGGCGGCAGAACCAGCAGTTCAGACGTATTCAGCAGTACCCACGAGCAAGTGGCACAATGCGCTCTTCTCGTGGATTCAGTCGGATCAGAGGTACCAGCGGCTACGGCCGCAATTCAGACACACGCTGCAGAGCATTGCCAATGCCTGCAGTCCAGACGACAGCGGCAACCTGGTTGGCGCCTTCGGTGGCCAACGCCTCATTGAGCGGGCCGGATGCGGCCGCTCATCCTTCTGGCGGCACGTCGCGCGCCTCGAGAAGCTCGGCTTCGTCGTGACGCTCTCGCGGGGCGGGACGGTCAACGGCCGCAACTACGGGAACGTGTACGGCATCCCGATCGCACCCGGTGCTCTCGACGAGCGTCGCTGTGCCCGCCGCATGCAGCGGATGGTGACGGGCGACGACGGCGTCCGCCGGCCCCAGGTCCTGGAGCCTGGTACACAACCCACGCTGTGGCGCCCGCCGACAAGTGGGACGGCCCCCCCGAAAGAGTGGGACGGGGGTAGTCCCAAAGTGGGACGGGGGCCGTCCCAAAATGGGACGGTATCATCCTCTGTATCATCCCCTGTGGATGAAAAAAACCATGGTGCTTGCGCGAGGCGGAACAAAAGCGCTCGGCTGCCACACGTAGACGCCGCCACGCTGGCCGACACCGGCAAGCTGCTGGACCTGCACCAGGAAGCGGCCAGCCGAGGACTGGTCTCCGCCGGCGAGCATGGCCGTCTCCAGTTCGTGTCCGCCGCGGAGCATGCCCTGGCCCTGGTGAGGCGAGACGGCCACGGGGATCCGTGCCGCGTGTTCGCCTCGCTGGTCAACTGCGGCCACTGGCTGTACGTCACCCAGGCTGACGAGGAGGCCGCCAACCGGCGGCTCAAGGCCCACCTGCACGGAACCACGCCGCCACGGGCGGTGGAGCGAACGCCTGCGGTCGATCCACTGGCCGGCCTGAGCCCCGACGCTCGGTTAGTCGCCCAGATCCTGGAGGCCGCGGAGGCCTGCAAGTGGCGAGGCACACCGCGGGAGTTGTATGAGCACGCCACCGAGAGGAGCCCCCCTGAGCGGCGCTGGAGCTGGGAACAGTGGCAGGCGGCGATGACCGAGGCGCGACAGGCGCGGAGGGGCCGGTGATGGGCGACGACAGGGAGCCGGTCCACAGCTACCAGGTTTGCCCCAAGTGCGGGAGTGCCGACACCTATCACCGGTCTGGGGTGAAGACGACTCGCAAGGGCCTGCCGGTGCGCGTGCGTTACCGTGGCTGTCGCGACTGTGGCCATCATTACGCCCACACCAGCCCGCGCAAGCTCAAGATATTTACGCCGGAGTAAATATCTCGATCGCTCAGCCCCGATGCGGGCGATTGACGCTTGCACGGTGGCTTCCAGGGTGCCACCTTTGAGTACAGAGGCTGTTGCGGAGAGCTGCCTGTGTGCCAATCCAGCGGATCCAAGCGGTTGACCGTTGCCATCATCACGGCGGTCATCACGTCCCTCGGTTACGCCGTCCACGCTGGCCGCACGGCCGGCCAGGTCGAGAGCCGCGTTGAGTCGGTGGCCCAGCGGGTCGGTGCCCTGGACGAGGACCTTGACCAGGCGGAGACGACCTGGTCGCAACGCTGGGAATCACAGCAGACGCTGAATCGGGAGCTGGCCGCTGGGCTGGCTCGCATTGAGGGCAAACTCGACTCATTGATTGACGAGGTCAGAGACGGCCGCGGCCGTCACAACCAAGGGAGCAACTTATG
>JANQGB010001439.1 GCA_028277545.1 Phycisphaerae bacterium
CGTATTTGGCGGGCAGGTACTTCTTGGCGGCCAGCTTCTTGGCCATGTCCGGCGGTATCACCGGTTGGGAGGCCTGGTCCACCGCGATCTTGAACGCCGCGGCCGGTGAGCGCTTCCCGGCTCGGCACTGCAGCATGTAGAGCTTCTCACGCTCTATGGTGAACTCCAGGTCCTGCATTTCGGTGTAGTGGACCTCAAGGATGGCCCGCACGGCCTCGAGCTGGTCGTAGGCCTCGGGCATGATGGTCTGCAGCTCGGACAACCTGACCGGTGTCCGCACGCCGGCCACCACGTCCTCGCCCTGGGCGTTCATCAGCAGATCGCCGTAGTAAACGTTCTCGCCGGTGCTGGGGTCGCGGGTGAAGCACACGCCCGTGCCGCAGTCGTCGCCCATGTTGCCGAAGACCATCTGGCAGATGTTGACCCCCGTGCCGCCCAGGCCGCTGATCTTCTCCACGCGGCGGTAGGTGACGGCCTTGTCGGCCATCCAGCTTCCGAATACCGCGTTGATCGAGCCCACCAGTTGCTCGTAGGGGTCCTGCGGAAACTGCTCGCCGGTGTGATTGGAGTAGATGCTCTTGTAGCGCCCGATGAGCTCCTCTAATTCGTGCTCGTCGACGTCGGTGTCCTGGACCTTCATCTCCTCCGATAGGCCCATGCGGGGGCGGGTGAGCTGCTCCTTGACCTCGTCGAAGGTGTGGTCGAAGTGCTCGCGATCGATGCCGCGGGCGGTCGAGCCGTACATCATGATCAGGCGGCGGTAGGCATCCAGGGCGAACCGCTTGCTGCCGGACTGCCTGGCCAGGGCCTCGACCGACTCGTCATTCAGGCCCAGGTTGAGGATGGTCTCCATCATGCCGGGCATGGACACCGCCGCCCCTGAGCGTACCGAGACCAGCAGCGGATCGTCGCCGGCGCCAAAACGCTTCTTGCAGACACGTTCCAGCTTCTTGAGGTTCTCCTTGACCTGCTTGTCCAGGCCGTCGGGCCACTTTCGGCCGGACTTGTAGAAGTATTCGCAGCACTCGGTGGTGAGCGTGAAGCCCCCCGGGACCGGCAGACCGATATTGGTCATTTCGGCCAGGCCGGCACCCTTGCCCCCCAAGAGTTGCTTGTCCGTACCTTTGCCTTCGGCCTTGCCGCCACCGAAGAAATATACCCACTTCCTGGACCGAGCCATGATCTTCTATCTCCTGAGTCGGATTGCGTAAATCGAGGTCATTGTGTCTGCCGCGTCGCCGGAAGTGTACTGACTGACCGGCTGATTGCAACAACCGCGAGGCCAAACTGGCGGCGGCGGCTTCGCTAAGCTTTGTGAAGTATTGGTGTTAGGTGGCGTGACTGGCCGCCCTGCCCCACAGAGGCCGCCCCCTGACCGCCAGCGTGGTCCGCGGAGGGAACGGTCCCGTACCCGCGGATTCGAAAAATCGGTAGACGGGTGTGATCGTGCCTGTCTGATCCGGGCCGGACGTCCCCCGTAGCGGCTGGCAGCATGCTGACAGCTTCGTGAATATGGCCGCGGCTAGCCGCTTGGGCGGCGATGCGTCCGCGTGGAGCCATGCGATGGTCCCTGGTATTGTGGGCCCGGTGGCCGGCATCGTGCAGCGGAGGTGGGCGTGAGTGCCTGCGGCGTTCCAGGGGACCGGCCTCGGCAGGAGTGGTGAGATGGACCTATGGGTACGGTTCCTGGGCTGGGCAGCTTTCGCCGGCCTGGCGGTCGCGGCGGCGGCCTTCGTGATCACTTCGCTGCACGAACAGCGCTGGAGACCGGTTCGCCGGGGTCTGGCGGTGTTCGTACCGTTGCTGGTATTGCTGGGAGCCGCCCTGAGCCTGGACTACGCCGGACAGCGCTGGGTGGTGCTCTCGCTGCTGCTGGCGGGGGCAGTCGGCGCCATCGTGCTGACGCTGCCGATCGGCGCCGGGGGGAGACTCCGAACTGTGGCCGAACAGACGAGGATCGACGAGCGCGAGGCCATCTTTCATCGGTTCTACCGCCTGAAGCCCGGCACGCCGGACTCTGAGACCTATTACGCGGCGCACCCCGGCAAACGGGAGTTCGACGACGCGGTCCGCGCGCTGCCGCAACTGGCCCACCCCGGGTGTCGCTGTTACGACCCGCTGACGTCACCGTATCAACTGGCGCTGGGCGACGTGCTGGGGCGGGTCACC
>JANQGB010001485.1 GCA_028277545.1 Phycisphaerae bacterium
GGATTGCAACACCAACGGTGTGCCGGATCTGTGCGACATCCACGCTGGGACCAGTCAGGACTGCAACACCAATGCTGTCCCGGACGCATGTGACATCGCTGACGGCACTAGCCCGGACTGCAACACCAACGGCATTCCCGACGAGTGCGACTTCGGCATCCCGCTGGAACTGGGGGAGAACCTGCTCTTGAATCCCGGTGCGGAGACGGGAGACACCACCGGCTGGATTGGGACACCCTCCTACACGGTACGCAGCAGCAACCCGGATCCTCACGACGGGAGTTTCTACTTCTTCCCGGGGGCTGGTCCGGCGCACAGTCTGGAACAGACGATCGACCTGAGCTTGGCCGGATTCGAGGCGGCCACGCTGGACAGCGGCCTGCTCGTGGCTCGGGTGGGGGGTTACCAGCATGCCTACTGGCATGCTGCCGATCAGGGCCGGATTACCGTCGAGTTCCTGGACGATCAGGACGGAGTGCTTGACACGTTCGTCGGCCCGCTGCTGGCGGTCACGGAGTGGACGCTGGTGGACAGTCAACAGCATCTGCCACCGGGGACGCGCTTTGTGCGCTACCTGTTCACAGCCACGCGCCAGAACGGCACCAACAATGATGCGTATCTGGACGACGCTTTCGTGATTCTGGGGGAGCCGGCCAGCCAGGACTGCGACACCAACGGCATCCCGGACGAGTGCGAGCTGGAGGGTCGCCCCTTCCCAAGCGCGTTGTCCGAGAACACAACCGGGGGCGACGACTCGCGCTTCATCGGCCCGCCGGATGACCTCTACTATGGAATGGGCGGTCAACGCGTTACCTACGAGTTCGATGACGGATTCGTCGTGAACGACCCCGGGCCTGATTTCAATGTGTATGAAGTGGACCATGGCAGCGTCGAGTTTCACAAGATCGATGTGCTGGTCAGCGGCAACGGCGTCGATTTCGTGAGCGTCAAGAGTTCTGAAGGGCCGGTGGTGCGCATTGCCGGCGATGAGGTTCACGACAATGACGCCTTCGCACGGTCCTATGATCTGAACGACGCCGGGTTCTTCGGCGTGCGCTACATCCGCATCGACGGCGACGGCGACGGCGGCGGCGGCTCATCCACCGCCTTTGACCTCGATGCCATCGGGGCGATCAACCTCGTCGGCCGGGACTGCAATGAAGACGGCGTTCCCGACGATTGCAGCATCCACGACGGTACGAGCAACGACTGCAACGGGAATGCGATACCCGACGACTGCGAACCGGGCGGGCTCGAAGACTGCAACACGAACGGCGTGTTCGACCTGTGCGACATCTCCGACGGCACCAGCAACGACTGCAACGGCAACGCGGTTCCCGATGAGTGTGATCTTGACGGCGGCACCAGCGACGACTGCAATGGCAACTCCATCCCCGACGAGTGCGAGCCCGACTGCAACACGAACGGCGTGCCGGATGATTGCGACATCTCCGACGGTACCAGCGACGACTGCAACGAGAACGAGGTGCCCGATGAGTGCGACATCTCCGACGGCACCAGCGCCGACTGCCACGACAACGCCGTACCCGATGAGTGCGAAATCTCCGACGGAACCAGCATCGACTGCAACGAGAACGCGGTACCCGATGAGTGCGAGATGGAGGGCTGCCCCTTCCCGATTGCGCTATCCGAGAACACAACCGGAGGCGGTGACGCGCGCTTCATCGGCCCGCCGGATGACGTCTATTACGGTATCGGCGATCAATTCGTCACCTACGAGTTCGACTGCGGGTTCGTCGTGAACGGCCCCGGGCCCGACTTCAACGTGTACGAGGCGGACCAGGGTGACGCTGAGTTCGACGGGATCGAAGTGCTGGTCAGCGGCAACGGCGTCGATTTCGTGAGCGTCACGCGTTCTGAAGGACCGGTAGTACGCATCAGCGGCGATGAGGCCCACGGCGACGATGCCTTCGCACGGTCCTACGACTTGAGCGTCGTCGGGTTGTTTGGCGTGCGGTACATCCGCATCGACGGCTGGTCCGCCGACTTCGACCTTGATGCCATAGGAGCGATCAATTTCGTCGCCCCGGACTGCAATGGAAACGACGTCCCCGACGATTGCGACCTGGCCGACGGCGCCAGCCTCGACTGCAACGGGAACGCGATCCCCGACGATTGCGAGCCCGACTGCAACGAGAATGCGGCCGCTGATGAGTGTGACATCTCAGACGGCACCAGCACGGACTGCAACCAGAACGCGGTCCCCGATGAGTGCGACATTGCCGACGGTACCAGCGACGACTGCAACCTTAACTCGATCCCCGACGAATGCGAGTTGGACTGCAACTCGAACGGCGTGCCGGATGATTGCGATATCCTCGACGGCACCAGCAACGACTGCAACGCAAACGCCGTACCCGACGATTGCGAGCCGGGCGGGATCGAAGACTGCAACACGAACGGCGTGTTCGACCTGTGCGATATCTTTGACGGCGCCAGCGACGACTGCAACGACAACGCGGTACCCGATGAGTGCGAGCCGGACTGCAACGCCAGCGGTGTGCCGGATGATTGCGACGTTTCCGACGGCACCAGCGCCGACTGCAACGGGAACTTGATACCCGACGAGTGCGAGCCGGGCGGACTCGAAGACTGCAATACGAACGACGTGTTCGACCTGTGCGACATCTACGACGGCACCAGCAGCGACTGCAACGAGAGCGCGGTGCCCGATGAATGCGAGCCCGACTGCAACTCGAACGGTGTGCCGGATGAATGCGACCTCTCCGACTTTGCCAGCAGAGATTGCAATGGGAACGCGATCCCCGACGAGTGCGACATCTCAGGCGGGACCAGCGACGACATCGACGGGAACGGCATTCCGGACGAATGCAACTTCGCAATCACCCGCTATACGATCGACGGCGGCGGAGTGATGTTCAGCGTCGGCGGCGACTTCACGCTGTCGGGCAGCGTCGGCCAACCTGACGCCGGCACGATGACCGGAGACGACTTCCAACTGACCGGAGGCTTCTGGTTCGAGGAGCCGCCCGGGGACTGCAACGGCACCGGCGGAACGGATCTCCTCGACTACGCCGGCCTCGTCGAGTGCTTTGCCGGCCCCGATGACGGGTCGATGGGGGCCGACTGTGGATGCTACGACATGGATCACGACGAGGATGTCGATCTGAGCGACTTTGCTGCGTTCCAGACGGCTTTCATGGGTGGTTGATCAGCGAGTGGATGGCGGCAAAGCTGTGCCGACGGGGACATGGTGTGGTGCCTCAGAACCTGCGGGCTTTTACTCCGACGCGTTTAGGCTGCGTCGGCGACGTACGGGCGGTCGCGCGAACTCAAGTTCGCAGATCGTTACGATCCAGTTCATTTGCCGACCTGCCCTAGCGAGTCTTGCTGCCCTGGCGGGTCGCGGCACCGACTGTAGCCTCATGCCAGGAGACAACCACGCGTCGGCTACGGACCGTCTGGGAACCGGTCCAAAAGAACTCGCTCCCCCCGGGGCGCGTGTCCCGGAGGGAGCGATGATTAGCCCCAGTCTCCCCAGCATGGGGCTTTTCAACTCGCCATCACCGGTGTACGACCGGCCCACCGCTGCTGAATGGCTTTCCACTGGAAGGCCTGGAACAGTGCGGACAACCCGACTAGGCCGTAGACCATACGACTGAGCATGGTCATCTCGCCGAAGATGGCCGCCACCAGGTCGAAGTTGAAAGCCGCCACCAAGCCCCAGTTAGCTCCACCAACCACCAGCAGAGTTGCAGCAATCACGTCAATGGCTCTCATCACATCACCTCTGTTTTCGTGTTTTCTCGCGTACACCTCTGCCGCGAAGCGACAGAGCCTTGCTTGTTCTTGAACCGCGGATCAGTTAGTCGCCTGTTCTTACCGTGCCTCCGGTGCATCGAGTTCCGCCGTCCTGCCGCAGAACACATTCGACCCGGAGTTCTGTGTCTTCATCAGCGAGGCAGCAACACCTCGTCGATCACGTGAATCACGCCGTTGGCCGCACTGATGTCCGTCTTCACGACACGGGCCTTGTCGATCATCACGCCTGACGACGTGTCAATACGCAGCTCACTGCCTTGAACCGTCATGGCCGTGTTCAGCTTGACCACGTCGGCGGCATAGACCTTGGACGGCACCACGTGATAAGTGAGGATTTCACGAAGCTTGGAGACATCCTTGAGCAGCGAGTCGAGCGTTCCGGGCGGCAGCTTGTCGAAGGCCTCGTCCGTGGGGGCGAACACCGTGAACGGACCCTCACCACGCAGGGTGTCGTTCAGATCCGCCGCGTTGATGGCGGCCAGGAGTGTGTTGAAGCTGCCCGCCTTGCTGGCCACGTCCACGATGTCGTCCGACGGCAGCAGCACCGTGTCGATCACGTGGATAATCCCGTTTCGACAGTGAATATCAGCTTTGGTGACCCGCGCGTCGTTAACCCGGACCGCGCTATGAGTGCTCAGGCGGACGGACTGCCCCATCAGGGTTTTGGCATCGCTCAGCTTCGCCACCTGCGCCGCATCCACGCTGCCGGCCACCACGTGGTACTTCAGAATCGACCGCAGCTTGGGCGGATCCTTGAGCAGAGCCTCGATGGTGCCCTTGGGCAGCTTGGCGAAAGCCTCGTCAGTGGGGGCGAATACCGTGAAGGGGCCCGTTCCTTTCAAGGCCTCGACCAGGCCCGCTGCCTGGAGTGCCGTGGCCAGCGTCCCGAAGCTTCCGGCCGCGACCGCGGTGTCTACGATGTCCTTGCTGGCCTTGGCCGAGGCCTGGTGATGGCTCCCGCAGTTGCCGGCCAAGGCCTTACCCGATCCCATTACAACCGACGCTGCGGCGGCGGTTACGATCCATACCCGTAGTTTGCGCTTCATCAGACAATCTCCTGTGTTCGAGTGACTCTAATTGGCATCTTTCGAATATCCGGGGCTCCGGGACATCCGGAGCGTCTACCTTGGCTTATTGATCAGGGCCAACGCCTCGACCCGGGCGGCCGGATCCGTCTTGAACACGCCCCGCACGGCCGAGGTGACCATGTGACTGTTGGGCTGATTCACCCCCCGCACCTTCATGCAGAGGTGCTCCGACTCGACGATGGCCAAAACGCCCTTAGCATTGAGATGTTCCATCAATGCGTCCGCAATCTGGGCGGTCATCCGCTCCTGCACCTGGGGCCGGCGGGCGAAGGCCTCCACCGTGCGGGCCAGCTTGGACAGACCCACCACCCGATCGTTGGGCAGGTAGGCCAGATGGGCCCGACCCATGAAGGGCAGCAGGTGGTGCTCGCAGAGTGACGAGAACTCGATGTCTCGCAAGAGCACTATCTCGTCGTACGGCTCGTCAAACGTCCGCGAGAGATGCTCGGCTGGATCGGTCTCCAGGCCGGCGAGGAGTTCGCCGTACATGCGCACCACCCGGGACGGCGTATCGCGGAGTCCCTCTCGGTCCGGGTCCTCTCCCAGAGCCTCGAGCAGATCTCGAACGGCCCGCTCGGCCCGAACGGCGTCCATCCTGATCAGGCTGCCCACATCGCAACCGCGACCCGCTGCCATTTCTGACTTCCGGACTGACCGGGACAATCCTGTTCTCACCAAGTCCGCGTCGGCTATCATGGTTCTCTCCAATTCGTTCATAACGTTCATGAGGGAGTATACATCGCCGCCGGCGGCTGTCAAGGCAAAAATCGTGCAAATCGTGCAGTTCGGTTGGTATTGTGCATAAGACTTTGCTAGAAAAGCGATTAGGATTTGAGGGCCAACTCATTCTGCTCAGAGAGGGCCTCGAATGCGTTGCTAGCATGCGATTCTCGTGGTATAATCGAGCATATCGATCAGAGGAGGCCGTATGAGAGACTCACTGACCCCCAAGCAGGTTGCCCAGGCGATTGGCGTAAGCGAAGCCTCGCTGAAACGTTGGTGTGACCGCGGGTTACTGCCGGCCACCCGAACCGCCGGAGGGCACCGGCGCCTGCCGGTCCATGGTGTAATGCAGTGGCTGCGTCAGAGCGGGCACGAGGTCGTGCGTCCGGAGGTGCTGGGACTGCCGTCGAATACCGGCCTGTCGCCGTCGACGCTGGAGCGTTCGGTGGGACTGTTGCGTACTGCCCTGGAAGCGGGCGACGAAGTGAGCAGTCGTCAAGGCATACTGAACCTGTACCTGGCCGGGCATTCCGCAATCGAGATCTGCGACCAGGTGATTGCCCCGGCCTTTCACGCCCTGGGCTCGGCCTGGCAGCACGGCAGCATCGAGGTGTACCAGGAGAGGCGCGGGTGCGAAATCTGCGCTTGCCTGCTGCACGACCTGGAGAGCATGCTGGCTCCGCCGGGCCCGGCTGCGCCTTATGCGATCGGTGCCACGCTGGCGGACGATCCCTATACGCTGCCTAACCGCCTGGTCGAACTCGTCCTGCGGGAGGCAGGTTGGCGGGCGGAATCCTACGGCTCCTGCAACCCGGGCGCGACTCTGGCGGCCGCTATTCGCCAGCGGCGGCCGGGCTTGTTCTGGTTGAGCGTCTCGACCATAGACACCGAAAGCCAATGGCTGTCCGAATACCAGCTCGTCTCGCAGGCGGCTGCCGAGGAGAAGGTGCCCTTGGCCGTCGGCGGCCGGGCGCTCACACCGGAGCTTCGACAGCAGATGAGCTACTCGGCCTATTGCGACAACCTGCGGCACCTGGTCGACTTCGCAGAGGCCATCAAGCGATAGAGGCCGAGCATGGCCCGATTTGTGCGTCCTGCCAAGGACCTCGTCTATGTCGGGCTGTCTGTGGCACCGGCATCCTGCCGGTGCATGAGCAGGCAAGATGCGGTGCACAAAGCCACAGGCAAGATGCCTGTGGCACATGCTCACCGGCAAGATGCCGGTGCCACACTTGCTGCACCTGCGTTGTCTGCAGAATTCGCAGATTTGGCAGATGCTTTCTGGTTCTTGGACGCTGGTGACGAGGAGTGGCCGTTCCGGTCTGCGGCCATCTGCGCAATCTGCGGACTGGTTGCCTCTAATCGGACGGAGACTGCCTGGTAGAGGTATTGACTGTGCAGGCGTGCATCTGGCTTCCTCCCCCGTAGTGCAAGGGATCGGGCACTTGCGCCCCGTGGTTTCGCTCCGACCGGCACCGCGCATAACTGGCCTCGAGGCTAACGGAGTTCCACTACGTCTGCATCGAGCCTTGCCTGGCGCGGGCCGCGCCATTCTGTCGACTGCGGCGGCACAGGTTGCCGATGTGCGGGCAACGACCTATCCTCTCCTCAACAGGAGCGACAATGATGACCACCCAGTTCGAGATCGGTGTTATCGGTGCGGGGAATGCGGCCGAGGGTATCGTGGATGGCATTCTGCGCAAGAGCGTGCTCTTCGACGACCGCCTTATCGCCTCCGATCCGTCGGAAGCGCGCCGCCAGGTGTTTGCGGAGCGTTTCGGCATAACCGTCACTGACGACAACCGCCGGGTGGTTGCGGACAGTTACATCATAATCCTGGCCGTCAAACCTCAGGTCTGGAAGGAAGTCGTGGCGGGATTCACCGACCTGGTGCGCGAGGATCACATCATTGTTTCCATCATGGCGGGCGTATCGACCGCCGCAATCGAAGCCCGGTTCCCCGACATCCAGGCTCGCGTAGTGCGGGTAATGCCCAATTTGCCGATCCACGTTGGTGCGGGGATGGCAGGTGTGCACGCCGGGAAGCACACGACCGAGGCCGACCGGCTACATGCCCAGCGTATCTTCGATGCCGGCGGGCGTTCAGTGGTCATAGCTGACGAGGCCATGATGGACGCCGTGACGGGCATCTCCGGCAGCGGGCCAGCCTACTTCTATTACTTCGTCGAGGCCCTTATCGAGGCAGGCGTGCAAATGGGCCTGTCCGCTCAGCATGCCTCCCTCATGGCTAAGCACACCTGCTTTGGCGCCGCCCGTATGATGCTCGAATCCGGTGAGACGCCCGCCGAACTGCGGAGGAAGGTCACCAGCCCCGGCGGCACGACGCAGGCCGCGTTGGACGACCTGCGCGAATCCCGCGTGTTCGAGAAGATCATCCAGGGGGCCATGGCCGCCCGGCGGCGGAGCGAGGAGCTCGGCCAGTAGGCACCACCGGCCCATCGCACCGCAATCGACGTTGAATTGACGCACCGAGGGTGTTCCGCACCGCGACAGAACCCGGCCGCCGCGCCCGATTCTGCCACAAATGCTGATCACAGCAGCGTTTATGATCCGCGCTCCCGGATTTTTCTTCACAATCGGGTAAACCACGTAGTACCCCAAGCCCCGGTAGTTGGGAGACAGGGTGGACCCAGATATGGTGGTTTAGGAGGTCTTGGCGTGGTCCGCGGGGGGCAGTGAGGCATTTACCCACTACATTACGGTACCCAACATATTCGATACTCTCAGACGTGGTAATCGAGGGGATTCAGAACAGGGAAGATTATCGACGGAGTGCCGGATATGACCCTCACAGCCAAGCAAGCCAGATCGATCCGCCGGGCATCGCAGCGCCGCAGCCAACACCCCGACGGGCTGGGCGTCAGCGAGTTGTTTCTGGCCCCGCCGGCTGAGGCCGACGTCATTCTGGAAGCGCGAGACCCCCGTCTGAAGCGTTATCTGTTGGGGTTCTCTCTCTTACTGCTGAACCGGCATCAGCAGTCCGCGCCAGCCTGACCTGCCCCGTCCTGGGGCTCTCGATCTTTCCCATATCACGTCTTCCCCGCCGCTCTCCCCTCCGCAAGCGGTTGCGCCTGCGCTGTATCGGCCGCCGGGCTGGTACGCGGCCTGCCACTGGTCGGGCGGATGGCCGACGTCATTGAACGCGCTTAAGCGGAGGTTTACAATGCTGTTTATAGATGGCCAATCGCCTGAGGTGCCCGACCTGGCCGAGATCCGGCAGGGGGTAACGGAGCTATGACTGTGGCAGAGAAGACGCGGATCACCAAGACGCCCATCGAGAACAAGGGCGTACTCAACGAGGCTTACGACTACGCCAGCAAGGTGTCCTTCGTCCGCGGGATGCGGGTACAACTGGACAACTGCACGATGTTGTTCATCTCCGGCACTGCCAGCGTGAACGAAGAGGGCGAGTCGATCCACCCCGGGGACGTGAAAGCCCAGACCCGGCGGGCGTTCACCAACATTCGAGGTCTTCTGGAGAGCGAGGGGGCGGATTGGCACGACATCGTTCGAACCACGTGTTACCTGGCCGACTTCCGCGACTACGACGCCTTCAATGAGGTCCGCAACGCGTTTTACGAGGAGGAAGGGCTCGACCCGTTGCCGGCCAGCACCTGCATCGAGGCCCGCATATGCCGGCCGGAGCTGCTGGTCGAAATAGAAGCCATAGCCATGATCCCGGCGGACCGAGCCCCATAGGCCGCCGCCGGACCTGACGGGAGACGCTTTCGCCGGTGCCAGCGAGGTCCGCTGGGGCTTGCAAGTATCGGCGGGTGGGAGTAGTGTGAACCACGTTAAACCGCTTAATCGTGTCATGTCCTGCTGCGAGTTGCCTAAGATAAGGTAGCGAGGCGATCCTGAAGATGGCGGGTACCGGGAGGGCAGCGGGAGGAGGCAGAGCATGATCGTCGTCATGAAACCGGGCTGCACCGCGGAGCACGTGGCTCGGGTCGAAGCTCTCCTTTCGTCGATGGGCGCCGAGAGCTGCGTGCTGGACCGGGCCTGCGGGAAGGTGGTGGAGGTGCTGGCCGCTAACGGCCACGTCGATCGGGAGGCGCTGGCCGCCGCGGAGATGGTCGATCGCGTCCTGGATCGGGCCGAGCCCTTCCTGGTAGCCGATAACTCGTCATCGCAATCCGGTGGATCCACGCGGGAGGTGCCGCTTGGTTCGCAGGCCAGTATCGGTGGCCGGCGACTGGGCGTCATCGCCGGTCCCTGCAGCGTCGAGAGTGAGCGACACCTGCTGGAGATAGCGGCCGCGGTGAAGGAAGCCGGCGCGTCCGGACTTCGCGGTGGGGCGTTCAAGCCGCGGACCTCGCCGTACTCTTTCCAGGGCCTGGGGGAGCCGGGGCTTGAGATGCTGGCCCGGGCCCGCGAGGAGACCGGGCTGGCCATCGTCACCGAGGTCATGCGCTGCGAGCACGTCGAACTGGTGGCCCGCTATGCGGATGTGCTCCAGGTGGGTTCGCGTAATATGCACCACACGCACCTGCTGGCGGCCTGCGGGCGTCAGTCCAAGCCAGTGCTGCTCAAGCGCGCCTGGTGTGCCACCCTGGAGGAGTTTCTGCTGGCCGCTGAATACGTGGTGGCGGAGGGTAATCCTAACGTGATGCTCTGCGAGCGGGGGATTCGTACGCACGAGACTTACGTCCGCAACACGCTGGCTCTGGCGGTGGTGCCGGAGATCAAGCGCCGCTCGACGCTGCCGGTGGTCGTCGATCCTTCACACGGCACCGGCGTGAGCCACCTGGTGGCCCCAATGAGCAACGCCGCCCTGGCCTGCGGGGCCGACGGATTGCTGATCGAGGTCCACCAGTGTCCCCAGAAAGCCTGGAGCGACGGCGAGCAGTCCCTGAGCCTCGACCAGTTCAGCGCCCTGATGGAAGGGCTGCAGCCCTTCGCCGACGCCTGCCAGCGCGAACTGTGACCCCGGGCCGCCGAAACCGGCAACAACCGCCTTCCGAGCGCACTCTCGACCGCTTGTGATCCTAAACCTAGCTGTAGAAGTGGATTAGATCAGACACCCAACGTCCCCGGCAGGATTCGAACCTGCGACCTTTGGCTCCGGAGGCCAACGCTCTATCCAGCTGAGCTACAGGGACTATCGGCAGGTCAGTCTATGGCGGGTGCGGCGGTTGTCAAGCTGGTGATGTGGTGGGGCCGGGCCGCCGAGCGGCGGTTTCTGCCGTTAGCCGAGGGGGCGAAGTGGCCGCTGTGGGGCCGGATGCCATCTTGGATCAGGCCGCGGAGAGGTTGGCGGCGGGGCGTGGCTGGTGGCGGCGCTTGCATCCAGACGGGTCGGGCCGTAAACTTCGCAGTCTTCGAGAGAGCCCCACCGGAGTGACCGCCAGCGGGCAGCTAGACAAAGTGGAAAGCGCAACAACGGAGTGAGTATGCCATCGCTCACAGACATCGAAGCGTTGATTGATCGGAAGAAGTACGAGGAAGCTGAGTCGCAGTTGGGCGCCGTGGCCGCTGCCGAGGAAGACCCGGCCGAGATCGCATACTGCCGCGGCATGATCATGGAACGCACCCAGCGGTGGAGTGAGGCCGTCGCCGCTTACCGGGAATGCCTGGAAGCGGAGGAGCAGCACGTCGAAGCCGCCTTTCACCTGGCCTATATCCTCGATATGCACGGCGAAGACGAGGAGGCCATCAAGCTGTACGAAAGCTGCGTGGCCAACGCCCCGGCCCACGTAAACGCCTTGATGAACCTGGCCGTGCTCTACGAGGACACCGAGCAGTTCGAGGAGGCGGCCCACTGCCTGGACATGGTGCTGGAAGAGTATCCCAACCATCAGAGGGCGTCGCTGTTCCTCAAGGACGTAGAGAGCTCGATGACCATGTACTACGACGAGGACCAGGAGCGGGCGCGCGAGAAGCGCAACGCGGTCCTGGATATCCCCGTCACCGACTTCGAGCTGAGCGTACGTTCGCGCAATTGTCTCAAGCAGATGAACATCAACTCGCTGGGCGACCTGCTCCGGATTACCGAAGCGCAGTTGATGGGCTACAAGAACTTCGGCGAGACCTCGCTGAGCGAAATCAAGGCCATGCTCACGCAGAAGGGTCTGCGCCTGGGGCAGATGATCGAGGAGCAGGCAGCCGAGGAGGGGGCCGCGGCTGCCGCGCCCACCATGGGCGAGACGGGCGTGTATGGGTGGCAGGTCTCCGAACTGGAGCTGTCGGTCCGATCGCGGAAGTGCCTGCAGCGGCTGGGCATCTCCAAGCTGGGCGAGCTGGCCGCCCGCAGCGAGCCGGAATTGCTGTCCATCAAGAATTTTGGGCAGACCTCGCTCAACGAAATCAAACGTCGGCTGGCGGAATTGGGTTTGTCGCTACGACAGCCCTCGTAGGCAGCCCGTCACCGCGGTCTGGCAGCGGCCTGCTTCCAGCGCACAAATAGCCGACGTCACTCTTGCCTTAAGCGGCCGGTCGGTCTGAGCTGCCCCGTATGGCAGCGCCGTTCCTGCCTGCAATGTCGGTGTGGCAGCCCCATACCCGCGTCTGGGCGTGCCGCTACGCTGGCTGCGCCTGGCGGAAGCGTGTGGATTGTCTCGATGCCGTCGATGCGAGGGGATCTCGGCGATGCCGATCTGCCCACCTCCGTCTTCGCAGCGCTTATCGGTTGGACTCTGTCTTTGCCTGGTGCCTGGATTCGTGTTCCTGCCGAGTTGCCCCATGCGCTCGGCCACAGAGCTTTCGGGGCCGGCGGGCATCCGACCGGTGGTCGAGGTGCGCGACATTCGCGTGCTCATCGCGTCGGGCACCACACCCGTACGCTTCTCGGTCGAGGGGCCGTACACGCTGAGGGGATCGGACGGCACGGTGCTCGAG
>JANQGB010001507.1 GCA_028277545.1 Phycisphaerae bacterium
GGGCTGGGCCGCTCGGTCCGCAAGGGCAAGCGCATGGCGGGCCACATGGGTAACGCCAGACGCACGGTGCGAAACCAGCGGCTCATGGCGGTTGATAAGGAAAACGGCCTCCTGTTGGTCAAGGGCAGCATCCCGGGTCCCAACGGAGGCCTGTTGTTTGTCCGGCAGGCCCTGATCGGTTGAACGGAACGATGCTCGAAGTACCCGTATACAGCATGAGTGGTGATCAGGCCGGCTCGGTCCAGATCGATCCGGCAATACTGGGTGATCGGGTCCGTCCGGCGCTGCTCAAGCAGGCGATCGTGATGTACCGGGCCAACCTGCGGCAGAATACGGTGGCCACCCGCAGCCGCGGAATGGTGTCGGGCTCGACTCGGAAGCTCTATCGCCAGAAGGGCACCGGCAACGCCCGTATGGGGTCAATCCGGACCAACGTGCGGCGCGGCGGCGGTATGGCCTTCGCCAAGGGCAAGCAGGTGTACAGCCGGGAAATGCCCAAGAAGATGCGCCGGCTGGCTCGGAACAACGCCATCCTGGCCAAGATCGTAGGGGACGAAGCGCTGGTCATCGACGACCTGGCGGTCGATGCGCCGAAGACGTCCATTGTGGCCAAGATGCTCACCGGCGTGGGGGCCTCAGATGGCTGTCTGCTGGCCGTCCACGAGCGGGACGAGAACCTCCTGCTCAGCGGGCGGAACATTCCCAAGACGGAGATTCGCCTGGTTGGCGATTTGAACGCCTACGACATCCTGCGGCGCAAGAAGCTCATCTTCAGCAAGCCCGCCTTCGAGGCCCTGGTCGGCGATCCGGTGTCGTTGCGACCGGCGGCTGACACGAGCAGCGAGTGATTGATCGGCATGGATATTTACCACACAGTCAAAAGACCTCTGGTCACCGAAAAGGGCACCCACCAGTCGCAGCAGACGCACGACGCGACCCGCACCAAGCGTGCCCGTGGTGGTGCGTATGCCTTCGAGGTGCACCCTGAAGCGTCCAAGCCGATGATCAAGCAGGCCATCGAAAAGATCTACAACGTCAAAGTGCTGTCGGTTCGCACGTCGAACCGTCGGGGAAAGACACGCCGGGTACGCTACAAGACCGGCAAGACGGCGGATTGGAAGAAGGCGGTCGTGGTGCTCCACGCGGATCACCACATCGACCTGTTCTAGGAACCAGGCGGTCAACGCCAAAGCACAGAAGCGGAACAGGCCATGGGTGTCAGAAAATACAAGCCGACTTCTCCCGGACGGCGGCAGTCTTCCGTCAACGACTTCGCCGACCTGACCGACAAGCGGAAACGGCCCGAAAAGTCGCTCCTTCAGCGGCTGGTGCGAAAGGGCGGTCGGAATCATCACGGCGTGATCACCGCACCCAACCGCGGTGGCGGCGCCCGGCGGCTGTACCGCAAGATCGACTTCAAGCGACGCAAGGATGACTGCAGTGCCACGGTGGTGGCCATCGAATACGACCCCAACCGCACCTGCCACATCGCCTTGCTGCAGTACGAAGACGGCGAGAAGCGTTACATCCTGGCGCCGGCGGGCGTAACGGCCGGCGACAAGATTGCCAGCGGGCCGGATGTCGAGCCCAAGGCCGGCAACGCCATGCCCCTGAAGAACATCCCGACC
>JANQGB010000015.1 GCA_028277545.1 Phycisphaerae bacterium
GTTCGGGGCGCAAGCCGCCTTCCTGCTGGCTCTGCGGTCCGGCGTTTACGTTACGCTGCCAAGTCTGGCGTTCGAGACCTGGGACGGCAAGGACGATCGCCAGGTGAGAATTATCAGCCCGGAGTTTGCCAACCTCCGTGACTTGCAGAGCGTCCTCGGGCGGCTCGAGGAGATGGCCACAAACATAACCGTCGAAGAGACCGAGGAGGGGCTGTTCGTCTTGACGGCCAGCGGGTTTCAGCAGGGGCTCTCGCTGCCCGTAGCGGATGGCAGCAGGATCTCGCCGGGGGCCCGACAAGGACTCGAGGCGTGGCTGCGAGACAGGATGAAGGATCAGGTAGTCGAGGTCGGCTACCGTATGGATGAGGGCGTTCGCTGGATCAAGGTGCGGCACTTCGGCACGCCGGAGGGCTGCATCGATATTCAGGTGGGCGATGTAGAATTCGACGGGCGCCTGTTCGACCTCGACTATCACCTGGAGCGCCGACCGGCTCCTGTCGTGGACGCGTCGGCTATGCTGGCTTTGGTGGACATGTTCGACCGCCGAGCCGCCGGCAAACCGCAGTAGAACCGGGGAGAACAGGAACCAGCGACGCACGCGGCGCGGCTGCTATTCACCGACACCTGTACGCACGGTTTCGTCACGTATTCTCCATTGCTGGCGCACTGCAGGTCCAGCACACTGCGAACTGGCCCTCAATCTTCTCGCCACAGGTCGGGTAATCCCAGTACGCTTGCCTGAAGAATCGCTGTCCGCACGCTGGACAGCGTGGTTGAGGCAAGCCCGTGAAGTTGTAGCCTCATTTCGCGCAGTGGGATCAGGCGGCCTCGATCCAGTACAGCTTTATCAGTTGCGTAGCTTAGATTCATGTGCTATTCTGAGTCGGTCGACGCGGGGTGAACGTCCTCGCCGGACACAGCGGGAGGGACGCAGAGAGAGACACCTACAGGCGACTGGCTTGTCGTCGCGCCCAGAACAGATGGGCGTATGGCTTTCGAGTGAGAACCAAGAAGCCTGCACCTTGACCGTCGGAGGATTTGCAGATGCGCCAATGCCTGACTAGCACTATTGTCGTGTTCGCCCTGACGACTCCCTCCCTTGCTGTCGATACGGAACTCTATTGGATGGTCAGCCGATATGGGTCCTCGCCTGACGAAGTCAGACGGGCCAACCTGGGCGGTGCGGAGATCGAGATTCTCCAGCAGCTCGGTGGCGGCGGGCGTCAGGTTCGTGGCATCACCGTTGACCCGAGGAACAACTGCTACTACTGGACGGACCGAGGCCGGAACACCATCAGCCGGGCCGTGGGCACGGATCCGCCGGAGATCCTGGTCGACGAAGGCTTGGCCGAGCCGGAAGCTATCAAGCTCGATCTCGGCCAGAACAAGATGTACTGGACGGACGCAGCCACGAACAAGATCCAGCGAGCCAACCTCGACGGAACCGACGTTGAAGATCTGGTAACCGAGGGCCTCGACGTGCCGCGTGGGCTCGCCCTCGATGTCGCCGAGAACGCCATGTACTGGGTCGACCGCGACACGCCCCACCTCATGCGAGCGGACCTGGACGGCTCCAATGTCCAGGTCGTAGCCAGCGGGACGCACTGTGCCTGGGGTATGACCATGGATCCGGACAGCGGTCTGCTGTACATCGCCGATTGTGACGGAATTAAGCGGGCCAGCACGGACGGTTCGCTGTTCGAACTGATCGTTCCCCAAGGCGGGACAAAGACCTCCATCGATGTGGACCCCAAGAACGGATATCTGTACTGGGGTCACCTAACCGAACACAAGTTGTTCCGGGCCGCGCTGGACGGAGGTGAGGCGGAGACCGTGATCACGGAACGTATCGGGAGTCTACTGGGTCTCGCCGTCCTGCCGGAACCGAGTACACTCGCCCTGCTCGCCCTGGGCGGTCTACTGGCGAACAGACGCCGGCGCTGACCACAGACCCTGTTCACAGCTAATCGTAGTCCGTTCGTGTGCCAGGGCGCCCTGTCTTCTGCGCCGCCAACGTGCCTGTCTCACATCAGGGCACATGCAGCCAACAACGCAGGTGAGGGCGAATGGGCAAAGGGCGCGGTTCTGCTTGAACTTCCCCATTGAGTAGCGCATCTACCGTGTCCGCCTCGTCTCCGATGGCGAGCGGTTCGCGATCTGAATGCCTGGAGGTCTACTGGTGAGCGCAAGCCGGCGCTGCTCTCGACGTGTGTTATAGTGTGCGCGTTGGCCACGTGACTCCAGGTTCTGACGCTGACAACCAACGCTATTCGCGCTCAGGCCCGGCGCGCCCGGGTGAGCGCCATCGCGTGCGTCAAGGCTACCACGCAGGCCTGCGGGAGGCCGTGTTGGTTCGGCCGAGGCCACGAGCCGGCGCCGCATGGTCTAGCTGGTCTCCTTGGCGCCCTCGCTGGTGACGATTGCTGTAGGCGCGGGGACGCTTACGATGTTCTTAATCACCGAACCTGCGTCCAGAATCATCTCCTCCTGTTTGGCGCCGTCCAGCGTCGCGCGATAGATATCACCGTTCCAGTTGAAGAACATGGCCGTCTTGTCGAGGTCCAGCGTGACGGCACCAAGCGTGCCGAAGGGCACGTCAGCCAGCAATTCCACGTTCTGGCCGTCCAGGTCGGCTCTATAAAGTCCGTCGCTATGCGTAGTCCAGTACATCTTATTCGAGGTCGGATCAAGGGCTAAGCCCCTCCCTCGTGTGACCAGACTCCCCGAGCCCGAGTCGACCACCGTTTCCACCTCCGCGCCGTCAAGGTCGGCCCGCATGATCACGTTGTGCTCTCCTCCCCGGTCGGTCCAGTAGATCTTGTCCGCCGACAGATCCAAAGCCATGTGGAGCGGCGCGACATCATCCACGACGACTTCGGCGTCCGACCCGTCCAGGTTGGCGCGCATTATACAGCCTCGCAGTGTTTCGCCGTCCACCCAGTTCTCACCCCAATACAATGTCCCTAGCGGAACGTCCAACGCGATTCCAGTGGGAGTGTGCTCAGATTGAACGATCACCTCCTGCTCGGAACCGTCCCACAGGGCTCGGTGGATCCTGCCGGCGTTGTGAGTCGTCCAGTAGAGAGTGCCAGCATCAGGGTCTACTGCGAGCCCATTGGGATAGGGTGATGTCGATAGGATGGTCCGATCACCCGTCCCGTCCATGTTGGCGACCCGGATCGCGAATCCACCATGATCGAGCCAGTAGATCAAACCGGCATCAGCGCTCTGCAGAACATGGATGGCAAGGAGCGCCACCACGAGACCGACCAGATGCGCGTTGACGAATCGCATGTCATGTCTTCGTCTCATCGTTGATCTCCCATCTGTATGAGGTCAAACCATGGCTGTGACCGCCGGCCCTACATCGATCGAGCAGCTATGATCTCGCCAACGGCAAGGATACCACGTGCAGCGCGAGTGTAAAATGACCTTCGATAGCACTACTTCATGAAGACCGAATTGAGGCGTTTAAAGTGTTACAGCCGAACTGAGTCACCCGCACATCCGTCGGCTCCGCCACGCGCCGTTTTCGCGCTTTTTAGTCTCACTGGAATCGCCCCGCTGGCCTGGAGGCAGAGTGCTAAGACTGCCAGGCGATCGATTCCGGCGTTCGACGGTGAAACGGATCGACAACCCGCGGCAGTGACTCCGCGTTCAGTCGCGGTACTAGTGCAGGTTCAGTAGCACCACTCACCCAACATCCCCAGGGCCGCCCTGCGAGCCCGGCGCTGCTGATCGTCCCGGTCATATATTGGGCAGGACGGCTACGGCTCAATCGCAAGCGGCGGCGCGTCAAAAGGCATTACCAACGGGCGCCACGCCGCGGCGCGGGCGGCGCCGTCATGCCAGCGTATGCCGCAACACAAGGAGACGATCACCAAGCCCGCAGCGTGGCTAAGCAAGCAATGCCTACTCACTTGTCGCAACTCGACCGAACATATCGGCTTCCAGGCTCTGCAGTACCTCCGGGTGTCCGTGCTTGGCGTCGTGAAACGCGTAGTAGTAACGGTATACGTAGGGATGCCTGATGCCGCGTAACAGGATGAGCGCGGGGTTAAAATTCTCCTGACGTGCGCAGAAGTAGTTAAACAGGCAAACGGGCAGCGACCGAGTCCAGGAACGTCGCTCGCTCCAGTTAAGGATGACGACCCGGTCGCTCAGGCGAGTGATCCACTCCCTGTCGATGTGGTCCTTCCAGATTGGAGAATCCGATAGAACAAGGATGCCCACTACCGGCGAATCACGCCATCGCCACCAGGCCGCAAGGAGGAGTAGCAGCCCGTAGATCTTGTACAGGACGTATAGGATCGCCGGAAGAAGAAAAACGACGCCCCACCACCACCCAGCCAGGTAACAGACGATGAACGGCAATGCAAGCACACTGACACAGACGGCACCCCAACTGACAAATCGTGACTCAGCCGGTGGCGTTCTCTTTCGTCCCCGCGACATGGTCTCTCGATACGCCGTGCCAGAACGCAGCACGCGCTACCGATGCCGGTCCGCGGTGCCGGCAATGCAATATGTCCACCAACTGTGGGGGCTGGCTGTGCTGGCAGCCGTGCTTGCGGTGAACGGGCTAACGCCGCTATCTGACCATCGAACCGGCGAACCTGATGGGCGAGGTGGGATTCGAACCCACACGGGGGTGTCCCCCCAGGGGGTTTTAAGCCCCCAGCGTCTGCCATTCCGCCACTCACCCTGTCGTTCGGCGGTGAGCAGGCGTCGTCGCCTGCCGTGCACCGCTGGGCTCATCGTAGCCGCTTCTGGACCGCGGTAAAGACCGTCTGCCAGATTCCCGGCCCAATCTGCGGCGCCAGGCGCAGCACATACGGCTGACCTTACAAAACTACGTGCTGGGTTCAGCCTGGCCCGGTGCTTCAGGGCCGTAAGGTGACCAGGATATCGAATCGCCCCAGGGTGAGCTGGTCCCGGTTTTCCAGGGCGCTGCAGTCTATGCGCTGGCCGTTGATGGTGACCCCGTTGGTGCTGCGCAGGTCCTGGACTTCCCAGTGGTCTCCCTGGGGACTTACCCGGCAGTGGTGGCGGGAGACCATTGGGTCAGGCAACTGCCACAGCGCGGTCTCGCAGTGCCCGATTAGGATCGACTCGCCCGGTTCGGCGTTCATCACCGGCGCGGGTACGCTGGGCCCCTTGCGAATGATCAACGAGATGGGCGGTGGCTGCGGCTCGAACGCGTCGTACTGCGGCAGTTGGATGAAACGGAAGCGGTAGCCCCCCATGTCGATCGCGTCGCCGTCGGCCAGCAGAAACTGCTGGCAGTAGTGATCGTTGACCAGGGTGGGCAACTGGCTCTCGACCTGGGTCAGCCTCCAGTTGCCATCGTGGTGGTCGAGCTTGCAGTGCAGCTTGCCCAGCCGGGCCGACGGAAGTGTCACCACGCAATGCGGATCAGAACCGATGGAAATTGACTGACCTTCGATGAGTTCGATTCGCTCGCCCACCATTTCCGGTCCGGCGGTGATGCGGAGCAGGCAATCCGGAACCGGGGCTGCCACACGGCTCCGCAACACCTCGTCGCGATCCACGCCCAACTCCTGGGCCAGCGTCTGGTCGTAGTCCTCTTTCTGCACGGGGTCGGCCAGCACGACCTGGGCCGTGGCTATCTCGGTCATGATGTCCTGGATCGCTTCGCGCGTGACGCGGTCGGGATGATCCTCGAAGGGCTTCATGCGACGGAACTGCTTGCGGGCGGCCAGCCGGATGCGCTCGGGATGGCTGCAGAAGAGTTCCAACTCCAGCAACTGGTACAGGTTCGGCGGACGATCACCGGTCGGCAGGTCGAGGTACAGAGTGTACGGGTCCCCGGCCGGGGGGCGCTGACCGTCTTCTCGCGGCGGATCGGTCACTCGTCGTCCTCCATCAGCCGAACCACCGAGTCGGTCATCTTCTCGATCTCCTCGGGCTCGAAGCCCGACTCGCGCTCGATACGGACCTCGGCCGAGGTCTGCCTGGTCAACTCGACGGCTTTGACGTTCAGCATGCCGCTGGTGTCGTAGCGGAAGGTGACCTCTACCGGCGAGCCTTGCGGCAGCCCTGCGGGCAGGTCTCTGACCAGGCACTCGCCGATCTGCGAGCACGCGGCAGGGTCCCTGCTCTCCCCCTCGACAACGCGCAGGCGGACTATGGCCTGGTTGGCCACCTCCGTCCCGAAGACCTTGGTACGCGTGGTCGGCAGCGGCGTGTTTCGCGGGATTATCCGCGAGTTGACGATACGGTTCTCGCGTGACGATCGGGCCACCACGCCCAGACTGTGAGCATTCACATTCTGCAGCTTGACCTTGCGCCCCGCCTTAACCACCGATTCCTTGAAGATGCGCTTGGCCTCGTCCGCCCCCTCCTCCTCCTGGCCCGGCACATCGTCAGAACTCATTGTGTGGGTGCCGTCCACAGGCACGCTGGCACCGGTTCGGTTCATCTGCAGAATAGCGGCGTGGATAGCCGCCCCGTGCGCGACTATCTGATCCGGCGCGGTGGCCATGCCGGGGATCTTGCCCGAGATGCGCTCCAGCATGCTGGGAATCATGGGCATCCGCGTGCTGCCCCCGACCAGGAGAATCTCGTCCACACGGTCCCAGGTCAGCATGGAGTCTTCCAGCAGCATCTCGGTCGACAGTTGGGTGCGCGTGAGCAGATCGGCGCTAAGGTCCTCGAATCTGGCGCGCGTGATAGGCATGCTCATGCGGCGGCCCATATGCTCGGCCACCATTACCGTATCGGGCCGCCCGGTAAGGGCCGGCTTGGCCAGTTCACACATCGAGCGGATGCGCAGGGCAGTGCCCGGATCGTCGCGCGGGTCCACCCCATGGCGCCGAGAGAACTCGTCGGAGAAGTAGTTCAACAACCGCTCATCGAAGT
>JANQGB010000056.1 GCA_028277545.1 Phycisphaerae bacterium
TGGGTCTTGACGGCCTTCTCCAGCGGCCCCAGCAGCATGTCCGACGCCACGGCCACCCCCGGCCAGCGGGCGTCGGAGAGGTTCAGGCCCAACAGCCCCACCACCCGGCCCGCCCCGTCCAGCAACGGCCCGCCGTCCATGCCCGGAGCCATGGTGGCGGTGGTCTCCAGCACCTCCCCGACGTACACGGGAATATTGCCCGGCGGGGTCATCTGGCGGGTCAGTCGATACCGGCCGCTGACGATGCCCAGCCCCGCGGTGAACGAACCGCTGGACCCGAACGTCTCGAAGGCGTCGCCGTAGGAAAAAACCGCTTCGCCGATGCCGACGTCGCCGCTTCGGCGCAGAGCCACTGAACGGACTCCCGCAGGCGGGCGGGCGACCTTGATCAGCGACAGTTCCAGCGCCGGTTGGGTCGTCACCAGCTCGGCTGGAAACGGGGAGCCGGCGAAGAACCGGACCCGGATGTCTCTGGCGTCGGACGGCACAACCGACGTACTGGTCAGGATATACCCGGACGTGTGCACCACCGTGCCGGTGCCGACGAACCGGCCGGGACCGCTCTGGCACTCCAGCGCCACCGTCGAGCGGGCCAGATCGTCCACCGCGTCGGCGCAAGCCGGGGTGGGCAACGCGGATACCAACATCAGCACGCCGAGGAGGGCACAACCGAACGTTCGACTCATCACTTCCTCTCTTCCCGCCACCCCGCAAACACGTTGCGCGCGGGGCGGTGTTACATCAACTGATTTAGACGTTGGCAGATAACCGGTGGTTCCGGAAATCTCAGAAAGTTGGCCCAGCCCGCCCAAAGGCATCCGCCCGAAGGGCCTTATTGAGCTTTGGGTTGTGAGCCTTACCGATTGCCTGCGCCCCCACAGACTGCCTGCGCCCGCGCCCCGTTTCCAGACTGCAACACGCTGGCGCGGGTTGCATTGGCGTTTCAAGGGTCAATAGGGCTCGGGTCAGACAATACCGGCCCTTTCACCTTTGCAGCACCGCCGACGTCGGCAGGTTCATTCCTGCCCGCTTGTGCCTCTGTCTATTGCCTCACGCCTAGCGCCTGCCGCCGCGCTTCGGTTGCGGAAAGCGCTTATCCAGAAACTTGCCGTTTCGCTGGATGAGCTTGCCATCGGCGAAAACCTTTCCGCCGTCGCGGAGGTCGCAAACCATGTCCCAGTGCAGGCCGGAGACGTTCTTGCTGCCGGTCTCGGGATACCCCGCACCCAAGGCCAGGTGGACGGTCCCGCCGATCTTCTCGTCGAACAGCGTGTTGCGAGTGAAGCGGGTGATGCCGTAGTTGGTGCCGAAGGCGGCCTCCCCCAAGCGACAGGAACCCTTGTCCATCGCCACCATTTCCTCCAGGAACTCCTCGCCCTTCTCGGCCGATGCCTTGACGACCCTCCCGTCGACGAATTCCAAGAACGCGCCGATCACCTCCCGCCCGTATTCGATGGCGGGAAAGCTGAACCGGACGTGCCCGTTGACGCTGCGTTCGAGGGGTCCGGTAAACACTTCCCCATCGGGAAAATTCTCGTGCCCGTCGCAGTTGATCCACTTCCTGCCTTCACAGGAGAAGGTCAGGTCGGTGTCTTCGGCGACGATGCGGATTTCCTTGACCCGGTTCAGCGCGCGGGTCAGGGCCTGCTGGGACCGGCTGATCGCCTTCCAGGCGGCGATGGGGTCGCGCTCGTCCAACAGGCCGGCGGTGAAGACGAATTCCTCGTACTCCGCCAGCGACATCTCGGCTTCCTGGGCGTGGGCGTTGGTGGGCCAGAGCGTGCTGGCCCATTTCAACTTTCCCTTGGCGGCGCGGTCCAGCAGCCGTTTCATGATGGGTTTGGACGCCTTGGCGGCCTCGGCCATGCGCTTGGGGTCGGCGTTGGTGAACGAGCGCGTGTTGCCCTCGGCCCAAATGCCCAGCACGGCGTCGATTCGACCGATCTGGTAGCGCCTCGTCGGCGAGACCCACGCCAGTTGGGCGGGAGACGCTTCCTTGAGGAAGATCTCCTCCAGCCCTTCGATGCCGACGTGCGTCTCGATCAGGGCGCCGCGTCGCAGGGCGGCGCGGTAGGCCTCGCGGATCAACGGCGCCGCCAGGGCGCTGCCGCGAATCAGCAACACCTGGCCCCTCTTGATCCCCAGCGAATATTCGACCAGCAGTTGTGCCAGCTTCCGGATCCGGGAGTCGGCCATGTCGTCGCCTCCTTCTTCCTGTTACCGCGACTCGGCCCGCCCATGATGCGCCGCCGGCCGGCGGCTTGCAAGGGCGCCCCGGCCACGCTATACCTGTTCGTCCCGCACGGTGTGACTCGACTCCCACGGCACGCAAGCGAAGGAAAGGACGTACGTGGCCTCATTCAAGCTCAACATCGGCATGGTCCGCGGCTGCCCGACGTCGTCGGAGTTGGCGACGAAGCTGAAGATGATTCCCGACGAGGACGAGCGGTTCACCATCCTCGACCTCAACTACACCGACACCGCTTTGAAGTGCCGCCTCGTGCGGTTCAGCAATCAGGTGGTTACGAGCTGGGACGGCGAGAAGCGCGAGGTGGAGGAGGTGGTCATCCGCAAGGCCGAGGTCCTGCCGCTGCTGATCCTGCCCCCTAAGGGGATCGTCGAGGTCCAGGCCGGCTCGATCCGCTCGCTGGAACAGGTGGACGTGCTGCTGAGCCAGGAGTTGGGACTGGCCGTAACGGTCGAGCCGATCGAGTTCGACGTGATCGACCTGATCCGAAAGGTTCGCGAGCAGGTTCAGGGCTTTCAACTGCTGGCGGCGGCGGTGGACCTGTTCAGCGCCAACTCCTACACCCTGGGCGTGTACCGGCCGAAGTTCGAGGACACCGAGAACGGCCTGGAATTCCTCGAGCAGTACGCCGAGGCCATCAAGACCGCCCGGGTACGCTTCGCCGGCAAGACCGGCAAGGTGACGGTGACGCTGTCCCCCCATTCGGCATTCGCGTTCAGTTGCAGGGAGGATGATTACGATCCGGTGTCGGCACTGCTGCGACGGGTGGCTTGTGGGGCCTAGGGACGGGGCGGGGAATGGGTTCAGGGGCAACCACAACAACGCCAAACGGCGAGCCACGCGGCCACTCAAATGGATCGCCCGGGCGTAACGGGAGTTGGGGCCGCATGGTCCCGGACTCCCGAGGGGGTGACGCTACCGGCGCGGCGCCCCTTGCACCGCAGGTCGGGCGTGGTCATGATGGGCGACCGAAAGGAATCGCTCCCATGACGACGGATCCCGCGGATACCCCAACCCTGATCGACCTGGGCGAAGGCTTCCAGGTTCGCCAAGAGGTGGACAATACGGCCTGGATCGACCTGGGCGACCGGGCGGTGGTCATCGACGCGCTGGAGCAGCCACAGACGCAGGAGGAGGTCTTCGCCGCCATCGCCGCCTCCCTCGGCGACAAGACCGTCGCCTACGTGCTCAACACCCATACCCACTACGACCACGTCGCCCTCAACGACGTCTTCGTCCGGCGGTACGGCTCGGAAATCATCAACCAGCACACCGCGCCCGTGGGGCCCGAGGGACGCTGGTTCGAAGGACCCCGCCGGCGCGTACAGTGGCTGCCCATGCCCGGCTGCCACACCGAGGACGACTGCGTTGCCTGGGTCCCCAAGGAGCGCGTCCTGTTCGTCGGCGACATCTTCGGCTGGGGACTGATCCCGCTAACCCGGCCTCTCCGACCCGATACGGTCGAACTGCTGGTCAGCACGTACCAACGGCTGATCGATTTCGGCGCCGAGACGGTCGTCCCCGGACACGGGCCGTTGTGCACCCCAGCCGAGCTGCGGAGGTGGGTGGAGTACTTCGCCTGGTTGCGGCAGGGCGCGGCGGAGGGGCTCGCCGCCGGTAAGTCCGACGAGCAAATCATCGCCGAGCTCGCCCCGCCTTCGGACATGCACGGGTGGTGGCGATTCTGCCAGTGGAAGCACGAA
>JANQGB010000095.1 GCA_028277545.1 Phycisphaerae bacterium
CTTTGCCGGCTCGGGGGACGACGGAGCGGCGCGGGTAGCCATGGATCAGGAGGCCATCGATAAGCTGGCCGCCCTGGGCTACGTCGGTGGCGGTGGCACCGCCAACACCGGCCCCCTGCCCGACCCTAAAGACATGATCGCCCTGTTCGATCGTGAGATGGCCACCGCAAGTGCCCTGGTGACAGCCGGACAACACACCAGGTCGATCCCGCTGATCGAGCGACTGTTGGCCACCAACCCGAACGATGCCGGGCTGTGGTCGCTGCTGAGTTCGGCCCACCTGCAGGCCTCGCGCCTCGAGGATGCCATCAACAGCCGCCTCAGATCGATAGAGCTGCAGCCCGGCGATCCGGGGGCCTGGATTCACCTGGCCCGCCTCCAGTTCAGCAACGGAGACAGGCAGGCGGCCGAGGTCAGCCTGGCCGAGGCGGATCGCCTCGAGCCCCACAGCGGCGAGACCTCGCTGGTCCGGGCTCGACATGCCTGGCACGACCGTCAGTACGAGGCTGCCATCGCCCACTGCCAGGAGGCGGCACGACGCGATCCGATGCGCTTCGAGGCCCCGGCGTGGCTGCTGCAGGGGCAGATTCACGAGGAGGCCGGCGTGCTGCCGGAAGCGGATGCCGCTTACCGGCGCGCGTTGCAGGCTAATCCATCAGACGCACCCGCACTCGCAGGTTTGGCCCGGCTGGCCGAACGCCAGGGAGACCCGAACCAGGCCATTCAGTTTGCCCGGGCCATTCCGCCCGGCACAGCCGAATGGGTGGCGGCCCGAGTCACCCTGGCCAGAGCCTACCTGCAACTTGACCAGGGAGAGCAGGCTATACAGGTCATGGCCGAATGGGTCGAAGCCGCCCCTAACGACGCCAGCGCCTACACCAACCTTGGCGCCGCCTATCTTCAATTGGAGCGCTTCGGCGAAGCGGCGGACTGCTTCCGGGCCGCACTGGCCCTGAACCCGAACGACGCCACGGCACAGCGGAACCTGGCCATCGCCGAGCAGGCGCTGAACCAGGCCGAGTAAGACTGCCTCAGCAGATACAGGCGGGCCTGCTCCCGAGGACGGGTCGCTCGGATCCACGACTACGCTGGGTGGTGAACGCCGCGACCCTACGGCTGGGCTTGGACTATGTAGGCGTAGCCTACCGTGCCGTTCTCCCCGTCGCCGGGCAGATAAGCCCGGACGTACTCGACGAGAACGTCGCTGGGGCGAACGGTGACGCGCAGGTGGCCCGAGTTGTTCATCAGATCACCATAGCGATAGGTAAACAGCCCGTGGGCATACATGGAATCGGACGGTTGAGGGCACTCCTGGTAGACCACTCCGTCCAACTCCTGCTTGACGAAGACGTGGTCGTGCCCGCGGAAGTAAATGGTAACACCGTTCTCGACCAGCAGGTCGTGGATCGGAGTGCCCCATCCCTCGCGGTGGCGATCGAACGCGTACCGACCGCTTGAATCCTCGCCGCCCCACTCGTATGAGCCGGCGCCGCCCAGGGCATGTCGAGCTGCCTCCACCCCGCCGCGCCCGTAGAGATCCGCGCCGCCCACCACCTGGTGGGAGAAAAC
>JANQGB010000319.1 GCA_028277545.1 Phycisphaerae bacterium
CTGTCGCTCTCGGGCGTGTGCTCGCCCTGCTTGGGCGTGGCGGCGGTCTCCGCCGTCGGCGCCGTCGCGGCACCGGGGGCCGGCACCTCGCCTTCGCCGCTCTCCAGAGCCACGTTGCGCTCTATCTCCTCGGCGATGCGCTGCTCCAGGGCGGTGACGTTCAGTTGCAGGATGTCCATGGACTGGATCAACTGCGGAGTGAGCCTCTGCTCCAACCGCATGTGTTGACCCATAACCTGGGAGAGGATTTGTGACATCCAAACGTCCTAATTGCCGACCGCGAGCCCGCGCCCGACTGGCTGCCTTGGCCATCCTAGGAAAGGAACTCTCCCCCGCTGACACCGGCGCGCGGCCCACTCTTGAACAATTATAGCATAGTCCGCCCCGGGCGTGTGACGATGGCAAGCGGAAAAGCCGGCCCGCCAGACTGCCGCCCGTGTAGACTCACCGTACTGAGGTTCGCCCCCGAACAGCTTCCTCCAGCATGGCGGCGGTTGCGTACTCCAACTGCGAGCCCACGGCCAGGCCGCGGGCGGGACGCGTCACCTTGACCTCAAGGTCCGCTAATAAGCTCTGGATGTATAGCGCCGTGCCGTCCCCTTCCAGCGTCGGATTAGTGGCCAACACCACCTCCTCCACGCCGCCCGCACGCACGCGCTTCATCAATGCTTCGATGGTAAGATCGGCAGGCTCAATCCCATCCAGTGGAGCGATGTGCCCCATCAGAACGTGGTATACGCCCCGAATAAGGCGCCCAGCCTCCAAGGTCAGGACATCCTTGGGTTGTTCAACTACCCATATCTCGCCCTGTTTGCGCCCGGGATCGCTACAGATGCCGCACAGTTCCTGCTCAGTCAGGTTGAAACACACGCGGCAATGTCGCACGTTGTCCTTGACGTCGAGCAACGCCTGGGCTAACGAGGCCGCTGAATCGCGGGATTCGCGCAAAATGTGGAAAGCCAGTCGTTCCGCACTCCGCGGTCCGATCCCGGGCAGCCTTTGAAACTGCTCTTTAAGGCGATCAAGCGAACCCAGGAACGATGCATCCATCTGCGGCTTTCACCCGCGCTGCGGGATGATCTGGCATCAGGTATTGCCCAACAGCTCCGAAAGCCCGGGAAGGTCCAACCCTCCGGTTAATGTGGACATTTCGGCACGCATATCGTCCTGGGCTTTCTTGGTGGCGGCGCCGACCGATGCCTTGATCAGGTCTTCGAGCAGTTCGACGTCGGCGGCTGCTTCCGGCTTGATCTTGATATCCACCAGTGCGCCGCGCCCGTCGACGGTGACGGTCACGGCCCCGCCGCCCGCTTCGGACGTGTGTCGCCGGGCAGCGATCTCCGCCTGGATCTGCTCCATGCGCCCCTTCATCTCTTTGGCTTGCTTAAGCATTCCGGCGATGTTTCCAAGTCCACCGAGCATACGATCACTCCGTCTAGTTTGCACCCTCTGCATCGTCCGCTGCTTCGGAACGATCATCGGTCACCGCGGCGGCCTCCGCGCTGGCACGCACGTCCACCAAGGAACCACTGAACAGGTCCATGGCCTTGCGCACGATCGGGTCGGCCATGACCTGATCGCGGTCGGCGGTCTTGACATTCGGCCGGCACGCGGGAGCCGGCGCCGGCGTGGCGGCGGTGGACCGCTGCCCGCTGGGAGAATCCGTGGACTTCGGCGAACGAGCCTGGCTAGTGCTCTTGGGAGCCGGCTGATCCTGCCGCGGGCTGGCCAGCGGCTGGGCGGCGGGAGCAGTGGCCGCCGGCGTGCCCGCCATTGAAGAGAGCGCCGCCTTGATGTCACTAAACTGCTCGGACATGGCCAGCCTCACGACCGCCGCATCCAGCAGGGCCCGACTCGACCCGCTGGATTTGACCGCCCGGCGAAGCTCGTGTCCCAGGGCGATCATAAACACGTAGGTGGCCGCGTCAAACCGTCCCGCCTGGGCCGCCAGCCGGATTCGCAACTGCCCCGGCACGTCCGCCAGGTCGGTCTCTTCGCCACACACCGCCAGGACCATCAGCGTGCGCAGGTGGTCCAGCAGTGCCTCGCAGAATCGCTCCGCCGTACGGCCGGACGAAAGGAAGCGTTCCACTCCGTGCAGGGCGCCGGCGGGATCGCTGCCGGCCACACAATCCAGCAGCTCGAAGATAATCTCGTCGTGCGGTGTAGGAAGAATCTCCTCCACCAATGCCTCGTCCAGCTTGCCGGCACCGAAGGCCAGCAGTTGATCGAGCAACGAAAGGGCGTCGCGCATCGACCCGTTGGCCAGCCGGGCCACGCGCCGGATCACCGTCTCCTCCGCTTCCACCTGCTCGGCAGCGAGGATACGCCTCAGTTGGGCCGCTATGGTATCGACGTCGATGCTGCGGAAGTCGAAGCGCTGGCAGCGGCTCTGAATGGTGGCGGGTACCTTCTGCATCTCCGTGGTGGCCAGGATGAACTTCACGTGCGGCGGCGGCTCTTCCAGCGTCTTGAGCAGCGCGTTGAACGCCCCGGTGCTGAGCATGTGAACTTCGTCGATGATGTATATCTTGAAGCGACTCCGAGCCGGCCGGAACACTGCGTTGTTGCGCAGGTCGCGAATGTTGTCCACGCCGGTGTTTGAAGCGGCGTCAATCTCGACAACGTCGATGTCCTCGCCTTCAGAGATCAGGCGGCACGATTCGCACTCCCGGCAGGGCGAGGCCGTGGGGGCGTCAACCGACAGGCAATTGAGCGACTTGGCCAGAATGCGGGCCATGGAGGTCTTGCCCACGCCGCGCGTGCCGGTGAACAGGTAGCCGTGATGAACGCGCCCCGACTCAACCGCGTTGGACAGTGTCGTCGCCAGGGCATCCTGACCCGCGATCTCGTCGAAGGTCTGACTGCGGTACTTTCTGGCCAGGACGGTGTAGGCCATACGTTTTTGCCCTCAGACACGCGTGACGATCCGGACATAGAACGGCCGGTGGCGGGCATTGACGGCCAGGTTGATCCACGGCACCTGAGCACTACAGATGGGCTGCTGTGTCTCCACCCTGACCCGTTATCTGCAGGACCCACTGCATGGGACCCGACCGTCAATGCGCGCCACCGGCTCTGCGACCGCAGTTCGCAAGACGCGCCCGGCGAGCCGCTCGACTTGGTGGATTGTACAACACAACCACTGCCACGCAAATCAGACACCGGCCAAACTCGGCAAACTTCCTGTCGGCGGGCGAGCGGACGTCGTGCGGCAATCGGCCCCTATCGGCGGCTAAAGTCAGTGGACAACACCGGGGTGTGGGGGTCGAATTGCCGATATGGGCGCAAAAAGGAAGCCCCGCTACCAAAACGAGCGCCGCATCATTCTGCACGCCTCGGGTGTGGGGCTTCCGCTTGAGGTCCCGATCGGCTATCGGGATCAAATCCGGTCAACTGTTACTTGCAGTATAACTCACGTTTTTGTGACAGGCAAACGGAAACCGTGGCCCTGGAGCCCGTTCCGGCCTGGCCAGGCCGCCCGGGCCGGCGTCAGGCGAGGTCGCTGGCCGGCGAGCGCGGGCGGTAGCCCCACTCGATAAGCATGGTGGCCAGCAACTCCATGGGCAAGCCAACCACGTTCGTGAAGCTGCCGTCGACGCGTTCGATGAAGGCGTCGCCGCGATCCTGGATGCCGTAGGCGCCTGCTTTACCAGCCCAGTCGCCGGTCAGCAGGTAGGCTTCAATCGTCTCTTCCGGCAGATCGCGCATGCTGACCACCGTAGTGTCGTGGGAGATCATCCGCCGCCCGCTGCTGGCGTCGAGGAGAGTCACACCAGTGATCACGTCCTGCCGGCGTCCCACCAGGGCATGCAGTGTCCGGCGGGCGTCCTCGAGATCCAGCGGCTTGCCCCAGACCAGGCCTTCACATGCCACCACGGTGTCCGCCCCGATGACCAGGCCTGCCTCCTGGATTGCCGCTATGCTCCGGGCCTTGAAGTAGCTTAATGCTTCGGCCTGATGGGTGGGCGGCACGTCGGCACCCATCCGCTCCGGCTCCTGAACGGCGGGCTCCACGACGGTAAAGGTGTAACCCGCCTCCTGCATCAGTTGCCGCCGGCGCGGACTGGAGGAAGCAAGGATCAACTGCGGCTCAGGGTTCGGGGGCGGTGTCATCCGTCTCGCTTCTCTCTGGAGTGACCCTCCAGCAGCCTGGTACGTATGCCAGGCAGCGCGCTTCGCCTACGCGACAGACCACGCCGACGCCTGGGGACCTCCCGTCGAGAACAACAAAGTCGCCGGGCCGCGCCCCCCGCCGCTGCGCGGGCCTGTCCACAACCGCCAGCCACGTCATGCCGGCGGACTCCCAGTCCGAGGAGGGTACCGCCATGACGGCTGGCGGCAAGACCCCGATTCCGACCCGGTCCCAGAGTTGAGCCGTTATCGGTCCCTGCTGGGGCGTGACCTCGACACTGGCCCCGCA
>JANQGB010000355.1 GCA_028277545.1 Phycisphaerae bacterium
TTCATGCCGAACTTGTGAACCACAAGCACGAAGTGAGCATGACCTATGCCCTGAAGGCCCTGGGCGTGAAGATCGAGGCCTCCACGGCCATCGAACTCAAGTGCGGAGGCAGCAGCATCGTGCTCACGCCGGCCGCCATCTTCATTGTGGGCGGTCCCCTGGTGAACATCAACAGCGGCTCGGGTCCTCCGGTGGGCCCGGTGACAGCAGTGGCCACCGCGCCGGAGGCGCCGGAGGCTCCGGCCGCCGCGGACGAAGTCGAGCACGGCTCGGACACCACCTACGGCGGCGGCCAGGAGATCGAAGAAGCCGAGGTGGAGCCGCCCGTAGCCGGGCACGAGTTTGAACCCACCGAGGTCGAAGAGGTCGAGACGAGCTGGATATCCATCGAGTTGGTGGACGAAGCGGACATGCCGGTAGCCGGCGAACGTTACGAGATCCTCTGTCCGGATGGAGAGACGATCATCAAGGGCAGCCTGGATTCGAACGGGCAAGCCCGGCGTGAGGTACGCGGTACGGGCGAGTGCCAGATCTCCTTCCCGAACCTCGATGCCGCAGCATGGGAGAGAATATGATGCCCGCCATCCTGGAACCGAGCCAAGATCAAGAACTCGGCGCTGCAGTCGCCCAGGCTGAAGAAGAAGAGGAAGAAGAAGTACTTCAGGCGAGTACCCAGCCCGAACAGCCGGCTCCGGGCGCTCCGGCCACCGGTCCGGGCGACACGCAGGGGCAGCAGGCACCGACCTCAGCCGGCGGGGCGGGCACCGGGCAGGGTGGCGGACAGGGTGGCGGCGGCGGCGACGGCGGAGACGACGACGAGGGCGAAGAAGAGGACGAGTCTCAAGAGCAGCAGGGCACGGGCCCGGTCGGCAGCGGTGACTACGTGGTGCGTGACGGCGACTGTATCTCATCGATCGCCAAACAGTCGGGGCATTTCTGGGAGACGATCTGGAACGACGCGGGTAACTCGGAGCTCAAGAGCGTTCGGGAAGATCCCAACGTCCTGCTGCCCGACGACCGGGTGACCATACCGGAGCTGACGCCCAAGCAGGAAGGTGGTGCCACAGAGGAGCACCATCGCTTTCGCCGCAAGGGTGAGCCGGCCATGTTGAGGATGCGGCTGGTCGAGCCGCCGGAGGAAGAGGAGGCTCCGCAGGAGAGCGCGGAGGAATCCGCGGGCAGTGATCCGGACGCGGTCAACAGCGGCGATCCACAGCCGGAGTACCCGCCGGAGGAAGATCGCCCCCGCGCTGATGTGCCCTACGTGCTGGACATCGACGGCGTGCGACAGGAGGGCACGACCGATGCGGACGGCCGGATCGAGGCCCCCATCCCCGGCAACGCCCGCCGTGGCAAGCTTATCCTCAACCCGGGCACCGAGGAGGAGGAAACGATCGAGCTAAGGCTGGGCGCTGTCGGCCCAATCACCGAGTTGTCCGGGGTCAAGCAGAGGCTGCACAACCTGACCTTCGACTGCGGGGATGTGAACGAGCAGGAGACACCTGAACTGGAGGCAGCCCTGCGTGCGTTTCAGCAGAAGCACGGGCTGGAAGTGACAGGGAGAGCCGATCAGGCCACACGGGACAAGCTGGTTGAGGCCCACGGCTGCTGATCGGATGATGAGAATAGACGCCAGGCGGAGTTGAAGCACACATGCTACGCGTTACTGTTGAGCGCGTCATCTTCACCAACACGGGCCAGA
>JANQGB010000402.1 GCA_028277545.1 Phycisphaerae bacterium
CAGGCCGCTGCCGATCTGCGTGGCCAGGTGAATCCGTTGGGACTCCCCGCCGGACAGCGTGCTGCTGGGCCGGTCCAGCGTGAGATACTCAACGCCGACGTCGCAGAGGAACTGCAGCCGGCGCCGCACCTCGCGCAGCACGGGATCGGCGATGATCCGGGCCTCGCCTTCGAACTTCAGGTCGGTGAAGAAGTCCCGGGCGGACTCGACGTTGAGCGAACAGACTTCGGCGATGGTCCGGTCGTCGATCAGGACGCTGAGCGCCTCGCGGCGCAAGCGCGAGCCCTGGCACTCCTCGCAGGGTGACTCACTCAGGTAGCTGTGCAGGCGTTGTTTGACTGATACCGAATCGGTGTTCTCCCATCGGCGGCGCAGGTTGGGGATAACGCCCTCGAAACTGGCCCCACTGGCCTGCTGATCCCGGGGTGTGGTTCCTTCGAGCAGGACCCGGCGCAGGTCGGCGGGAATGTTGCGGAAGGGGATGTCGGGAGCGACGCCGAAGTGCTCGCAGAACTCGCGGACGGTGGCGGCGTAGGTGGCGGTCATGCCTCGCCCGCCATGTCGCCAGGGCGTTATGGCACCGTCAGCCAGGCTGCGCGACTGGTCGGGCACGATGAGTTCCGGGTCGAACTCCAGGACGTTGCCCAGCCCGGTACAGACCGGACAGGCGCCGTGGGGGGAGTTGAAGCTGAACAGCCGCGGCGACATTTCCGGCAGGGTCACTTCGGGGTGATACGAGCAGGAGAAGGAGGAACTGTACCGGGCGTCCGCAAAGGCCTCGTCCTGCGCCGAGGATGACGCCAGGATGACACTACCTCCCGAGAGTCTCATAGCCACCTCTATGCTGTCGGCCAGGCGGGTGGCGATAGGCGGCTTGACCAGCAGGCGGTCCACGACGACCTCGATAGTGTGCTTCCGCCGGGCGTTAAGAGGCTCCATTTCGTCGAGTGTCTGGACGGTGCCATCGATGCGAGCCCGCACGAAGCCCTCGCGGGCGACGCGCTGCAACACCTCCGCGTGGGCGCCGCGGCTGTCGGCCACCAGCGGGGCCAGTACCAGCAGGCGGGTGCCCTCGGGCAGCTCCAGGGTGGCATCCACGATCTGGGCGGTGGAATGGCGCACGATGGGGCGTCGGCACTGCCAGCAGGAGGGCTGTCCGACCCGGGCGAAAAGCACGCGCAGGAAATCGTACAACTCGGTGGCGGTGGCTACGGTGGAGCGGGGATTGGCGGAGACGTGTCGCTGCTCGATGGCGATAGTGGGGCTGAGACCGTCGATACGGTCCACGTCGGGCTTCTGCATCTGCTCGAGGAACTGCCTGGCGTGGGCGCTGAGGGATTCGACGTAGCGGCGCTGGCCCTCGGCGTAGATCGTGTCGAAAGCGAGACTGCTCTTGCCTGAGCCGGAGAGTCCAGTAATCACGGTCAGCCCGGTGCGGGGTATGTCCAGGCTGACGTTCTTAAGGTTGTGCTGGCGGGCGCCGACGACGCGGATGGTGTTCGGCTCGGACACGCCGGTCTCCGAAGGTCTGGGTTCGGGAGACGGCAGGGCAATGCTCCTGTCGCCGTCAAGTCAAACAGTCCAAAGTAGTCTGCCGGCGAGCAAAAGACAACGCCGCCTGCCGGTGGAACGGCGGGGAGAGGCTGCCGGGCTAAGGGTTTGGCCTCGTATCGCCGACGGAACACAGGGCGGGCGGGTGGATGTCGATTGTTGTTGCCACGGCCCTATATTATGCATCCAGTTGGACGATTTGGCGTACCAAACTTATAATGAGAGTGCTGGTAAGTGTGGGGTGGGCCGATACTTTAGATTGCGAGCGTGCGGCGGGAACCTGCCAAGGGGAGCCGCAATCGGCGCGACGCCGGCGGGACGTTGATTCGTTTGGGCGACGTTCACCTCGCGGTGGTGTTCCGACGACACAGCATTGAGGGAGTGATCATGAAACAGCTCAGGTCAGACGGAGGGCGTGCCTGGATGGTTGTGCTGCTGGTGGCTGCGTCGCTGGCGGCAACTTTGCCGGCCACGGCCGTGGACTCGCCACAGGTCGCCATCGCCTCGCCCGACCAGGTCTGGTCCCAGAGCGTTCGATTGATCGAGTCGGGAGACTTTGCGGGTGCCGCCCGTCACGCCGACGAGCTGGAACGCCTCGGGCCGCGCGGATCGCTGATGGCCGAGTGGCTGCGGGCACAGCAGGAGATGGCCACCACCCGCGTGGAGATGACCCAGGCGGACTACCAGAGATACGTCGATTGGGCCCAGGAACAGCGAGCCAAGGGCAAAATCCAGTGGGCCCTCGACTACTGCGTGCAGGCCTACAACAACTGCCGGGACCAGGAAGCGTTTCGCCAGCAGGAGTGGCTGAAAGAACTCTACGACGAAGCCCTGGTGCACGCCGAGTCGCTGCGTAACGAGCAGGAATGGCTGGACGCCCACGCGATCTACTATCAACTCGCGGCCGTCCACGAGCAGGACCCGCTGCTCAAGAAGCTCAAACGCGAGTGCCTGACGCATGCCCGCCTGGAGTTGTTCTACGAGCCGGACAGCAACTGGGAAGAGCAATTGGCCGGCATCCAGTGGCGCATGGCTACCGACGCGATCTGGAAGATTGAAAACTACTACGTAACCGAGGCGGACTTCCGCAAGTGGACCATTTCCGGCCTGGAGCAGTTGCTGCTGCTGGCCCAGTCGCCCGCCCTGCAGGAGGTGTTTCCGGCGCTGGCGAACGAGTTCGATCGCCAGGACTTTGTTAACCGGCTGGAGAAGAGAATCAGCCTGGCCCGGGCCAACGACCGCATCAGCCGCAGCAAGGCGGAGAAGTTGTTCCGACGGGCGCTGGAGATCAACACCGACACGGTGGAACTGCCCGAACCGGTCGTGGTCAGTGAGTTTATGGCCGGGGCCATGGAGACGCTCGACGAGTTCAGCACGGTCATCTGGCCAGTGGAGTTTCGCGAATTCGACAAGCGGACCCAGGGCGAGTTCGTCGGTGTGGGCATTAGCATCAGCAAGCCACAGGGCACGGACGGTATCCGGGTAGTCACTCCGATGGAGGACGCGCCGGCTTACTACGCCGGTGTCCTGGCCGACGACCTGATCATCGAGGTCAACGGCAAGCCGACCAAGGACATGTCACTGACCAAGGCGGTCGAGACCATCACCGGTCCCGAGGGCACGTCGGTTACGCTCACCGTCCGGCGCAAGGTCGAGGGCGTGGACAAGGAAATCTCCTTCCGGCTCAAGCGTGAAGTGGTCACCATCCAGTCAGTCAAGGGCTGCCGGCGCGACGCGGATGACCCCCAGAAGTGGGACTACATGATCGATCCCGACCTGGGCATCGGCTACGTTCGCCTGACGACCTTCGACGGGAAGACGGTCGCCCAGCTTCAGTCGATCATCAGTGACCTTCAGCAGACCAGTGGCCTCAAGGGCTTGATCCTGGACCTGCGCTCCAATCCCGGCGGCTTGTTGAAGGCGGCGGTCGGGGTGACGGAGCTGTTCCTGTCGAGGAACGACAAGGTGGTCAGCACCAAGGGCGAGCGCTGGCCCGAGCAGGTCATTCCCGTTCAGCGGACCGGCCCCTTCGTTGATCTGCCGCTCGTAGTGCTGATCAACGGCGGCAGTGCCAGCGCGTCGGAGATCGTCTGCGGGGCGCTCCAGGACCACCACCGGGCGAAGATCATCGGCGAACGAACCTTCGGCAAGTTCAGCGTGCAGAATCTCATGCAGCTTCGTGCCACCGATGGTCACTTGAAGCTGACCACGGCAGCTTACTACCTGCCCAGCGGCAAGTCTCTGCACCGCACCGACGATTCCACGGAGTGGGGCGTTGATCCGGATATCCAGGTGGCCCTGGTGCCCAAAGAGGTTTACAAGCTGTGGGAGATGCGCCGCGACGTCGACGTGATCCGTCCGACCGGTTGGGAACCGGGCGAGGACGAGCCGGCAGACGCGACGGACGCCCTTCCCGATCAGCCCGGGGCAGTGGAGATTGACTTCGGGCCGATGACTATCGAGGGTGACGACACCACCGAAGAAGGCGCCTCCGGCGACGCCAAGCCCGGAGAGCCGAAACCAGAGACGGGCGAGGCCAAGGGCGAGGGTGATGCCGGCGATGAGGCCGACGAAGAAGAGGAGGAATCACTGCCGCCCGATCCGAACGAGCGGCCCAAGATCGACCCGCAGCTTGACACGGCCCTGCTGGTCATGCGGGTGCAGTTGATCGATGACGGCCTG
>JANQGB010000415.1 GCA_028277545.1 Phycisphaerae bacterium
CACAATCGCTAGGCCCGGCATTCATGCCGGGTGCAGTGCCGTCGAGCGGCACGCCAGACCCCGGTTCAGCGGGGTTCTCGATGGTGGTCTTCAGGCACCGGCCAAAGGCCACCGCAATCCACAGTGACGACGGTGTGGCCTTCCGACGCGACATCCGGCGAACCTGAGCAGCAAGCTGGGACCCGTTAGCTGGTAGCGCGAGCGATACGTCGGGGATCGTCAGATTGGTCGTTTCGAACGTGCCGATATGCGTGAAGGGTAAACCCGCGCCACGAGAACCCCGCTGAAAGCGGGCTCAGTGGTATTGCTGGCCCGCTAAACCCGGCATAAATGCCGGGCCTAGCGCTGTGCCAACGCCAACCCGCTGACAGCAGTGTAATCCCATGAGCGATTGTCTGCCGCCGGAGAGCAGTGTAACGCTGTAGGGCACGTCCCGGACGCACCTCACTGCTATGTGTGCCGGATTTCCGTCACCTTTGGTTGGCGGGGCCGCAGCGCACTGCGACGTCGTGCCGTTCGCCTGGCTGAGAGGGGGGTGCTATAAGATTGTCGGGCAGGCTCTTGCCGTCGAGCAAAACCTTCACCTGGCCTGGCGGCACATCCTTGGCCTGCGCTTCGATGTCTATCCGATATTCGGCGCCGCGATACCGGCAGCGCAACGAGGCATACGACCAGCCCGGCGGCAGGCAAGGCTGGACCCGGAGCCCATCCCACTCTGGTCGCACGCCCAGGACCCATTCGCGAACCACGCGCTGAAGCCAGGCGGCCGACCCGGTGTACCACGTCCAGCCGCCGCGCCCGAAGTGGGGTGACTCCGGACCGTCCACGTTGCCCGGCGTGACATAGGGCTCGGACCAGTAGCGCTGTGGATCTCTCAATGCGGGGTTCATCGAGTCGAGCAGCTTCGACGACAGTTCGGCGTCACCAACCTTGCAGGCAGCGGCAATAGCCCAGCAGGCGGCGTGCGTGTAGACGCCGCCGTTCTCGCGCAGGCCCGGTGCATAGCGGGTGATGTACCCGATTCGGGGGTCCGGCTCGCTGAAGGCCGGCGTCAGCAACAACGGGCCAACCTCGGTCACCAGGTGTTGCCTGACGGCCTGCATGCACCGAACCGCCCGTTCCGGCGGCGCGACGTCGTTGAGCACCGCCCAGGTCTGGGCGTTCAGGAAAATTCGGGCCACCTTGCTGTCGGCAGTTCCCAGCCTGGTGCCGTCATCCAGCGTAGCCCGCAGATACCATTCGCCATCCCAGCCGTGCTCGTTGATGGCCGCGATGAGACGTTCCCGCCTCTGGGCGAATTCCGCTGCCTCCTGTCCGGCGCCGGTGCGCCGGAGTATCTCGCTCCAGTCGGCCAGCAGTCCCGCCAGGAATTGCCCCAGCCAGATCGACTCGCCCCGTTCTCGAAGTCCCGCCGCACTCAGCCCGTCGTTCCAGTCGCCGGCCCCGATATACGGCAGGCCTCTGGGGCTCGATCGGTCAAATACCCGCGCAAAGGCCAGCATGACGTGATCCAGCAGCGGTACCGGCCTCGTGTCATCCACGAACGGCGCCGGCTTCTGGAGAATCTCGAAGTCACCCGTCTCCTTGATGTAATTGGCGGTGACGAACGCCAGCCAGAGCAGGTCGTCACTGAAGCGGGTCTGCAGCCCCTGTTCCGTCAGCGGGTGCCACCAGTGTTGCACTGAACCGTCGGTGAACTGGTGGGCGGCGTGCAGGATAATCTGATCTCGGCATCTCTCAGGCTCGACCGTCAGCCAGACCTGCGAGTCCTGCAACTGATCCCGGAAGCCGTAGGCGCCGCTCTGCTGGTAATAACCGCAGCGCCCCCACATCCGCCCGGAAATAGCCTGATAGCGCAGCCAGTCGTTAACCAGGTAGTTAACGGAATCGACCGGCGTATCTATCCGCTGTTGCCCCAGACGCTGGTGCCAGGCCTCCTTGACTCCCTGAAGGGCCGCGTCGATGGCCTCGACACTGCCCAGCTCGTCCAGCAGTTCACCCGTCTCTTCGTTGCTCGACGCCACCGCCAGCGTGTAGCCGCAGCCTACTTCCGCGCCGGGCGCCAGCGTAACCGTCGAGCGCAGGGCGGCCACAGGGTCGTCATGCCGTCCGAAACGGGACTCCCACCTGGATTGCCCCAGCGCGTTGGGCGATCTGACGCCGTTGTACATGCCCAGAAAGGCGGCCTTGTCGCCCTCGGCCTGCTCGACCGGCAAGGTTGCCGCCAGGGCGGCGCAGTAGGGGAAGCTGGTGTTCCAGTGGCCGTGCTCCGCCGATGGAACCTCCCACATATGATTCCGGGCGAACACCGCCGCTCGGCGCTGGTCAAGCCACGTCTCGATGAAGAGCTTGTGGAACTCCCGCCGCGGGTCGGGAGCCACGCCGCAACACCATTCCAGGTAGGGGCACAACTCTAGCTGGCGAGGCCGACCGGAGACGTTGCGCACACGTACCCGCCACAGTTCCGCCGTGCGCTGGGCGTGGCAGAACACCGTCCACTCGCTGCGGATGCCGTCGAACTCGGTCACGAAGACCGAGTAGCCCAGCCCGTGGCGACAGGTGTATTCCGTATAGTCAGGCCAGGTCGGCGCCGGAGCCAGCGACCACACCGTGCCGGTCTCGGCGTCACGAACATAAAGAAACTTGCCCGAGCTGTCCCGTACCGGATCCTGTTGCCACCTGGTAATCACCGCAAGCTGAGAGTTGTCGATCCAGGTGAACCCACTGCCGGTCTGGCTGATCGCAAATCCGATACGCGGATTGGCGACGATGTTTGCCCAGGGGCGGGGAGTATGCGGATTCGTTATCCAGTACTCGCGCCCGTCGGGTGAGAAGTGGCCATAGGCGTTGCCCGGGGCGCTGCCGGCCGCGCTCTCGCGCTGATCTACCTGACCTGGCGTGATGGTTCTGCTCATAAGCGAGCTGCGTCCAACCTCATCCTCAGCGCAACCGGAAGCCGTCAGCATCGCTCGGTCGGATGCTGCTACTCCGGAACCGGCGTCACTGAAAGCGGTTTCATACTACCACGAGTATACCGCCGAGGGCGGGGTGCGGTCAAACCCAATCGGCTTACCCGGCCGGGGCCACGCCCTAAACCATGCCTCGTCTGGAAGTTATCGGTCCCCGGGCCGTCTGGCGACGAGTCGCGCCAGCAGGCCGGTAGCGGACTGGTTCGCCGTAGCGATGGCACCACATGTTTGGATCACCCGGGATAATGGTGGCAGAATTCTCATCGTACTCGGGGGACAATGGCGTACCTTCCACTACCAGCACCTGGTGACGATACGGTAAACTGAAAGCGCTATCAGCGGTGGCCTGGCACTCTGCCCGGAATGGAGGAATCTCGGATGGCCGCTTCGATCGCGGACGTAGCTCGGCACGCTAACGTGTCCATCAGTACAGTTTCGCGGGTACTCAACCGGCGCGACGTGGTGAATGAGAAGACCCGCGTTCGCGTCGAACACGCCATTGCAGAGCTGAACTACCGGCCCAATGTGTTCGCCCGCGGGCTGATGCTGCAGAAGAGCGAGATGCTCGGCCTGGTTCTGCCCGACCTGCACGGCGAGTTCTACTCGGAAGTCATCCGCGGTGCCAACGCAAAGGCACGGGAGCTTCGCTACGCGCTGGTGATCGCCTCCAGCCCGGACCCCGAAGACGCCCACGGCCTGATCGAGGACCTGCAGCGGCGGTCCATCACGGACGGCCTGGCGGTGATGGTCTCGGAACGTACGGCGCACGTGGCCGAGTCGCTGGCGGAGTTTCGCGCCCCGGTCGTCATCGTGGATGGGGCGGTAGAAGACTTGCGCTATGACCGCGTGGTCATCGACCAGCGGGCCGGCGCCGTTGCCATGATGAGGCACTTGCTCGACAACTGCCGCTGTTCGCGGATCCTCTTCGTGGGCGGGTTGGAGACCAACGTCGACACGATGGCCCGCCTGGATGCCTACAAGGCAACACTCGGCGAGGCGGGGATGCCGGTCTCGCCGCGCGACGTCTATCACCTGGACTATCAGTACGAGACGGCCTATCGGTTTGCCCGGCAACACCTTAGCGAGTGGACCGGTCCGGGGCACTGCGTGTTCGCTGCCAACGACGAGATGGCCTCCGGAATCATAGACGCGGCCACGGCCCAGGGCCTGAGAGTGCCGCAGGACCTGGCGGTGGTCGGTTTTGATGACACGCGCGTAGCACGCATGACGCGGCCGCCGTTGACCACGGTTCACGTCCCCATGGCCCAGATGGGTGCTACCGCCATGGAGCTGCTCTGCCAGCGCGTGGCCGACCCCGGGCGCTCGCCGGCCTTCGTGTCGCTGAGCCCTCAACTGGTTGTCCGCGAGTCCTGCGGTTCGAAACTATAAACCGGCGCCGCTAACGGCGGGAACCGCTCTCAGACGCGCGGAAGATTCACGCCGTTGGACACTGCATAGACACGCGCCGGCCCAGGCACCAGTCACGCTGCGGCGTCAACACCGGGCGATCAATCAGCCCTAAGCTGCGCCGAATTACCGGTGGGCATACTCCGTCGCGCTTGTCCAGGCGAGTGGTAGTTGGCTACGATGCTGCTGTCGGAGTGGCAGTTCCGCGGCCTGACTCGCGGGCGCTGCCAATCCCCCCGGCCGGTCAGCATGTGACACGACCCGGCCTGACAGGAGATGGGTCCGCATGTTTCGTAGCGGTGCCGCCACGACCCGGGTCGTAGTAGCCCTCGTCCTGCTGGCCGCGGCGGTTTTGTGGGTGGCGATGTACTCCCGTCCCTCGCCGCCGGCATCGCAGCCCATCCGCCGGGTTGTACTCATCAGCCTTGACACCTGCCGCCCCGACCGCCTTGGCTGTTACGGCCACCACCAGAAGACCACGCCCCGTATCGATGCCCTCGCCCGGCAGGGCGTGCTGTTCCGCCACGCGCTGTCACCCGCTCCCATGGCCTTGCCGGCCCACAGCTCGATGCTGACCGGCACCAATCCACTGTTCCACGGGGTACGCGCTGACCTCGACTACCGGCTCGGGTCGGCCAGCGTAACGCTGGCCGAGCTGCTGCAGGCACGCGGCTTCACGACCGGCGCCATAGTAGGGGCGTCAGTCCTTGATGCCCGGTTCGGTCTGGATCAAGGCTTCGACACCTACGACGATCGCATCGAGGAATATCACGGCGCCGGCGGTATCGCCGAACGAAAGGGTGGGGAGGTGACCCGGCTGGCCCTGGAGTGGCTGGAGTGTCACCAGGACGGGGACTTCTTCCTGTTCCTGCACTACTACGACCCGCACCATCCGTACCAGCCGCCCCGGTCGTTCGCCTCCAGCTTCGCCTACGACCTCTACGCTGGCGAGATTGCCTTCACCGACTATTGCATTGGCCGGGTGGTTGCCAAGCTGGAGGAACTGGGGCTGTTCGACTCAACGCTGATCGTCATCACCGGTGGCCACGGCGAGATGCTCGGCGAGCACCAGGAGAAGACTCACGGCTACTTCGTCTATCAAGCCGCCCTCGAAGTGCCCCTGATCTTCAAGCTGCCCGGGCGGCGCGACGCGGCGACGGTGTCGGACCGTGTCGGTTTGATGGACGTCGTGCCGACCATCTGCGGCCTGCTGGGCATTCAGGCACCAACCGGCGTCCAAGGGCGGGATCTGACCTCCTACCTTGACGGCCAGGACCATGCTCCGGGTGAGCGGAACCTGTATTGCGAGAGTCTCACGCCCACCCGGTACGGCGCCAGTGCTCTGCTGGGCGTGGTCGGGCAGCGCTGGAAGTACATTCACACCACCCGACCGGAACTCTACGACCTGCTGGCAGACCCCGCAGAGAGCAGGAACCTGGCAGACGCGCGCCCCGAGCAGGTCAGCGTCATGCAGGGCAGGTTGCGCGACTTCCTTGAAGAGCAACGTCGACCGGAAGATTCCGACAGTCTGCTGGCACGCAGTGAGGCGGACGTCAGGCGGCTGGACTCACCGGCCTACCTGGCCAGAGGCGAGATCGTCGATGAGCTGGACTTCGATAGCACCAGGGAGGACCCCAAGGACGTGATTGCCATTCACGAGGCCCGGGGCTTGTTGGTCCAGCTCATGTCGCGTGAAGACTACGAAGAAGCGGAACTGGTCTGCCAAGGGCTGCTCCGCAAGCACCCCAACGCTGCCGAGGGGCACCTCTACATGGCCAGCATAGCCAAGGCCAGGGACGACCTGCCCCGTGCGATACGACACTTACAGCAGGCTCTGAACCTGGACCCCGATTCAGTTCTGGCCCGCACTCAACTCTCCAATGCTCTCAACGCGGCGGACAAGCTCGAGTAGGCGACCGGTCACTCTCGGGCAGATTGGCAACAACCCGCCAGTCTGCACCGACGACGGCCGGCTCACCCTGCATCAAGCCGTGGGGCGCCCAGGTACTGCTGCCAGTGCGCTGGGTTGCCGGCTCAGGAAGTGCCCTGGCAGGGCACCCGCCCCACGCGCGCCTGTCTCATCCAGCCCAATTCACCGTATGAGTCCGACGGGCTATAAGAACGCCGCATCTCTCACTGCAGCAAGGTGACCAGCAACGACATGCTCCTTGGCTTCTACTACGGTGTTGCCGACAAGCACACAGCAGTGGCCACCTGATTGCTCGAAGGGCTCTTACAGCGGCTGCGCCCGCGCCTCGCCTTCGGCGCTGGGGCGGAGCAGCCTTGGCTGGCTTCGCCGGTGGCCACCGAGCGATCAGAACGCCGCGCCTCTAACTGCGGCCACTAGGAAGGCCCGGCAAATACAGTCCGTCCGCCGAACCAACTGCCCGGTCCGTACCGCATTCTCGAAGTGCCCTGAGGGAGGTGTGCCGGTCTGGACGACCAAGCGCTTCCCCCCTATGAAGCAGGTGGTTCATGTGTCCTGACCCTTCGAATAGCACGGAGCGTCCTTCGGAATTGTCGATACTGCGCATCTGCCCCATATACGATCTTATAAAACTCCGCGTATCCCCGCAGCTGTTGGTATTGCCTCATGCCCCATAGAAAGTTGTTGCCAGCCTTGTGGAAAGCAGCGCGTAGGGTTCTTCGCATCTCCCGTGTCATCCGCAATCGTGACGAATCGACCAATAAGCCCAGGACGCGCTGCGACTGATCTGGACTCATATAACGGGTCTTTGTCCGGTTCAGCCGGAAGCCGTGTCGCGTGACGACGCCTTCAGCCAGCAATTCGAACCGCTTCCAGTTGAACTGTCGTCCGCTAAAGACGATATCGTCACTGTACCGGGTGACCGCTAGACTCCAAGACCGCGCCAAACGAAGTAGTTCCTCATCCAGTGCATAGCAGATTGCATTGGTCAGGCCAGGGCTGGTGGGCGCACCCTGTGGAAGTAACCCACGATGCGTGCATAGACGCGCGAGAATAGAGGATACGGACTTGCTAGCACCGCGTTTACGAAAATATCCAAACACGCGCCGATCCGTGATTGACGGGAAGAAATCAGAGAGATCGAGCCTGAGAACCGATGTTGGACCTAGATGCTTCTTTGCGGAAGTGACTATCGACCTCCCCTGTGCGTACCCATGGGCAATCTGGCTGATGGGCAATCTTGGCCACAGGCGCCTTACAACAAGGCGCTGAACACCCTTCAACTCAGCGATGGGAATACTTATGACTCGAAAGCCGTCCCTCTTCTTTGGGATTTGAATGTCCACATAGCGGTGAGGTGCGCGGCTTGCCAGAACATAAACGCGCTGTGGAGCGACCCCCAGTGCAGCAGATAGCTCTACTAGGCCCGTGGGCCACTCCACAGCCTTCACGACTCTTACCTCTTGTCCTCTTCGAGGTGCGAACGGGCTCTGCAAGGGACGATAGTCCGTGGCTGGGCCCGTTCGGACAGCCTTCAGCGTTTTTCACTGCACGCGACGAAACATCGCGCCCTCCCCTAGGGGAGTCACTAAAAGTCGTGTGTCAAGAGCTTACACGTACCCGCGTTTGGGTGCAAGGCCTACGAGGTCGCGAGGCGGACACACCTCTTCCGGCTTAGGGCCCCAGTGTCAAACGGCCAGAGAACGTCATGCGTTAGTCCTCCGACCAAACGGTATCTGTTATGCTTCTTCTCGATGGCTTGCACGTCAAAGAGCTCCCTCAGGCAAGGACGTAGCTCTTTTGCTTGTAGCCGAATGGCACCGACAATATCCGTGAATTGTGGCTCGTAGAGAATGCCTATTGTGGCGGCGACATACGATGGCAAGAAGGCTTGTCGAGTCTGCACCATCGCCTCATCGATAGTCCGCTTGGCAAATCGCGAGCGTGCCAGAGCTAGGGCATAGTCGCCGAATGCATGCCTTCTGGCGAACTTATGCAGCATGACGGGGTAGACGACGGATTGTATAGGGTCGTCGCCAGCATTCTCCGAATAGTACGCTACAGAAAGGCTGTGCATGCGGGCAAGAAGGTCAAGCGGGCCGCGTGCGATGTAGCTTTCGTGGCCATGAAAGCGATCAGGAACCAGGACGTACAGACGCGAACGAATCTCAGGTATCATGCAAAAAGAGCCAAGCTCTGCGATGGCGCCTGGGGATTCCAGCATCAGAATCGTGAGATCGACTTTCTTGGCAAACTCGGACTCGATGGTTTGAAGATCAAGGGGATTGGTCCCAGGAGTGCGCCTTGCGACCTCTTGCAGGTCTTCACCGAAGTCCACTTCAACCCCCCAGCACGTGCGCAGATGTCCCGCTAGAGCTTGCCGCGCATCGTAGGCCTTCGCACCTTGGCCAGGTCCACACAAGAAGCAGTTAATTGGCTTGGTTCTCAGGCTTTTGTTGAGATCCTCAACGCCAACGCACATCGTGCGCGTGCGATCCATCCGCTGTCGATCTTGCGGTAGGCGCAGCTCAGATGCGCGTGTCGGCTTCATAGTCGCAGCATTCGCTAGGGCACGTCGGGGGCTCAGGGCGTCTGTTGCCTTGCATATGGCCGACTGATGTGCCCTACTGGCCCACCGTCAGCCCGTTTCTCCTGTTGAATATTAAACGATTCCCAGATTGCCTATTACGTAGTGCACCATCCTCGCGCGATCGGCGTCTATCTCCTGTGGTTCCGGGGCGGTTTGCCGAGCGTTTTGTGTCAACAAACCACACATAGGCAGACGAACAAGACGCCGAGTTGCTCGACGTCGCAGGATATACTCGAAGGGATCATGACACAACTTCCAACACGCCTTGCCCTGAGAATGTTCCGTCCGTTGCCAGCACACAGAGGTCCGCGATAATGCGGATCAGGCAACCCACCCAAGCGCTACTTCAGTTCCACATTCCAGTAAGCGTGGTCGAGGAATTGCTGCCAGGACCGGTACTTGTCACTGGCCAGGTTGATGTTGACCACCGGGCTCAGCCGCGGTTTGACCGGCTCTTTGATCAACTTCATGCCGGCCTCGGCCGGTGTTCGGCCACCCTTCTTGACGTTGCAGCGCACGCAGCAGCAGACCACGTTGGTCCAACTGTTCCCGCCGCCGCGGCTGCGCGGAAAGATGTGGTCCAGGCTCAGCTCAGTGGTGTTGAAGCGCTTGCCACAGTACTGGCAGCGGTTGCTGTCCCGGGCGTAGATGTTCCGCCGGTTCAGCTTGACCACCTGCTTGGGCACCCGGGCAAACGACAGCACGCGGATGATCCGCGGCACGGCGATGTAGAACCGCACCGTACGAACCCAGTCATGCAACTCAGGTTCAAACTCCCGCCGCAACTGGCTCAGTTCACGCCAGTCCTCGAAATCGTAGGAGACGTACTGCCCCCGCTCGACGCTGACGATTTCGGCCAGCGGCTGCTCTTGTTCATCCTGCTTGAAGAGTAGACTGAAGGCCCGCCGGGCACTGATCACGCGCAGCGCAACGTAGTGGGCGTTAAGCATCAAGACGCGCGCATCAAGAGCCGATGCCCCGTTCCCGCCCGAGTTGACAGCGGCTGTAGTTGGGAAGACGACACCTCCTTGACGGCCAGCGCCGGAAATGGTTCGGACGCTTCACACAATATATTGTATGCCCGCCAATCCGCCGACGCAAGCGTCAGTTCAGCAGCCCAGCGGCGCTGTGAAATACTCGCAGATAAGGGCGTAGCGCAGGCCAAACTCCCGGCCCAACCGGCGGGCGTGCGCGATGCTGGCAGACAGAGGTTAGCTTAATATCGACTTGACCAACTCGATTCCGGCGGCCAGGTCCCGGATCGGATCGTGCGCGTCGCGGCGGCGCAGAATCAGCGGACCGGAGTAGCCGGCATCGCTCAGGCCGGCCACGAGCGCCGCCAGATCGATGCTCCCCCGACCCAGCGCCGTCTCCAGGCCAGGGCTGGCCGGCCCGCCCAGTGTCGCGTCGCCGAAGTGCGACAGGGCAATCTCGTTTGCCAGCGGGCCAATGGCCGCCACCGGATCGTGCCCGGAGCGAGCCAACTGCGCGGGATCGAGACACACCTGCAGCGATGGGG
>JANQGB010000431.1 GCA_028277545.1 Phycisphaerae bacterium
CGACACGACAGGCAGGCTCGGTGGTGTCCGACGCTCATAGTGTGGCCGACCGGCTGATGGGCAAGGTGACCGATGGACGAACCAGCATCGTTGATCCCGGCCTGCAACTGATGCTCGATCAGCTCGGCTGCCGATCGGCCATCGGTCACCTTGCCCATCAGCCGGTCGGCCACACTATGAGCGTCGGACACCACCGAGCCTGCCTGTCGTGTCGCTTCGCGGGCAGCCCGCACCAGAGAGGCAAGCTGCTCGGTCTTCTGGTCCGCGGCAGCGATTTCAGTCTGCACCTGCTCCCGTACCCCGGATACGCCCTCGGCGGCCTCAGACAGTACGCCCTCCAAATCCTGGCGGATGCTGGCCGACTGCTCCGCGCTCTTCTCGGCCACTGCTTCCAACTGCTCCCGGATGGTGGCGGAGCGCTCGGCTGCCTTGCTGAGCACTTCGTCGAATTGGTCGCTGGCGCCCGAGAACCGCTTGGTCATCGCCTCCAGGGCTTCATTCAGTTCACCGCGTACGCTGGTGTACCGCTCGCCGGCGTCGCGAATCGTCTCGGCCAGGTCCTCGCGGGCACGCTCGGACTGTTCCGCACTATCCTGAATGATCCGGGCGACCTCCTCCCTGGTTCGTGCCGCCGCTTCGTCGGCCTCGTCGCGGGCGTCCTGCCATGTAAGGCGGGCTTGGGCGATACCCTGTTCAGCCGTCTCGATCGCGCCGTCCAACTCCTCGCGGAGGCCGGTGGTCTGCTCCGCGGCGCCGCGGATGAGTCCATTCAAGTCGACGCCAAGACCGGAGACGCGCTCACTGGCGATCCGTATGACCTCGCCCAATCCCTCGCGCACGTCCGCGGTTTGCTCGCCAGCCCCGTCGATGGCCCCATCCAGTTCCGTGCGGATAGCCTGGACACGCTGTGAGGCACTGCCCAGGGCGTCGTCCAACTGCTCGCTGACTTTGCCGCAGTGCTGCTCCAATTCACGAACGCCCTGCTCGATCTCGGCGCGAATCTCGGCCCGCAGCTCGTTGTTCTGCTTGATTTCCTCGTTGAGCCCCTCACTCGCGCTCTCGCACTGCGACGTGGTCTCGCGGATGGCGGTGCTCAACTCTTCGTGGATACCTGCGGCGCGCGTCGCCTGACGCTTGACCGCTTCGTCCAGTTCCTGGCGGATACCGGCAGACCGCTCGCTGGCACTCCGAACCGTGTCCGCCAGCTCGTCGCGGGCCGCTACAAACTCGGTCAGCAACTCTCCGATTCCGCCCTCGCTCTCGAATTCTTCTGCCAGTGAGGTGACGCGCTGTTGTGTCTGAAGACCGACATCGGCCAGTCGCTCCGCGTAGGCCGACAGTTCCGATCGCACCGCTGCGGCCTGCGTGCAGGCCGCCTGTACGGACTCGACGTGGGCCGCGCTCTTCTGATCACACTCGGCCCCGGTGACCATCAGGTCCTCGAGTCTCCGGGACACCTGCTCGGCGCGAGCGCAGGAGGTCGCGATTCGTTCCTCGAACGAAGCGAGGCGCTGGCTGGCCTCCTCCACTTCACGCGCGGCGGCCGCCGCCGCGTCGGCCGCGGCGGTCGAGGGGGCGGCTTCAGCCGTCTGCAAGGCCTGCTCCATCCGCCGGTTCAGTGCTGCACCATCAGCAAGCATCCGCTCCATCCGCTCCAGCATCTGCTGAGTCCTGGCGGCGGAAGGATCCGCCTCCTCCGGCGCTCCGCCAGAGCCCTTGCCGGTCGCTGACTCGGACGTGCCGGTGGACGGATCCTGCCCCGCCTCCACCAACGCTGCGTCGATTTTCGCACAGCCAGCGTCGCAGGCAGCTCGCATGGCACTGCGGCACAGTCGATTTACCCGTCGCGGACTGCCGCCGGATTTCTGGTGGATCAACTCCACTGCCTGAGGATCGAACACGGTCTTGTCAACCAGACCAGCCACGCTCAGCCGGCGTACGATGTAGGCACCGACCTCGCCGACAGTCATGGGCTGCAACTCGTGGGTCGCCGCGAGTCTGTTACTGAGCCTCTCTGGCGATGCCCCCTTGAGCTTGTCAATTGCGGTCCGTCGGCCAACCATCACGATCCGCACCAGCGCCCGGTCGCCGTCCCTCAGATCGCAGAGTTGATCGATCTCCGTGAAGGCCTCCGGCGCGAGGTGCTCGACGCGATCGAGCACCAGCAGAACGTGCCTGTGGCCACCGCTGTCTGCGCCGGCGATGAACTTCTTGAGCTGCCCGGCCTGGTGCTTCAGCGTTGCCTCCGGGTTGATCTCCAGGTTGACCGCCTTGCCGACCATGCTGATCAGGCCAGGAGAATCGTTGGGGCCGCAAGTATGCAGGACCGGAACAGCGCCCTTCTCCAAGCCAGCCAGCAACGCTCGGCACACTGCGGTCTTGCCAAGACCCGTGCTCCCGGTGATCAGCACCGGCCCTTGATCGCCGGCGGCGGTACGTCGCATCAGGTCCAATGCCGCCTTCTGATCGGCCGTCGGAGAGAAGAAGCGGACGTCGGGCTGGCCCTCGAACGGCAGACGGTGGAGACCGAAGAAGTTGCGGTACATAATCCTCACCTTTGCATGCAGCCACGCTGGTCCGAGTCCGGAGGCTCCGGCGGCGGGGAACACCTGTCTGTACAGCCGCCAGACCTCCACAACGGCCCAGGAGCCGGAATTCCACGTTAGTATCGGAACCTGACACCGGCGGCTGGAGTTATCGGTCACTCGATTTGGCGCCCGGATTCGGCCAATTCTGCGCCGCGCAGAGGAAGTCTTTGCCCACCCCACAGCGATATCCTAGGGTGATACTGGAGAACGGTTGGACCTGATTGGTTTCGCCGAGTGGAAAGAAGTGGGCAATGATTGGCCTGGTGAATGCGGCCGGCGCGCCCGAATCCTCTCGTATCCAGTCTGTCTCGTCTGACAAGATGCGCGTGCCCGAGGCGGAACGCAGCAATGTGTTCCCACTTCTCAATAACGAGCGGGCAGCGCAGCAGGTCCTCCGGTCAGCCGTCAACACGATCGAGTTCACAGCCGCCGGCGCGGCACGGGAAGTTCCCGATGGTGAACAATCGGATCGCTTTGACCAGGCTGAGCTGGAGGCGGGTTCGTCACAGACTGTCGGGAGGTTTCTGGACGTGACGGCGTAAGCCGTTCGAACAACTCGACATTTCGCGAAGCGCCGCGCGACGCCGCGTAAGGCGGGCCTGGGCACTTCGCGCCCGCGGGCAGCGGCCTCTGATCCTCGGGTGTACTGGCTTCTGCGGTAGGGTTCTAAACGGCAGGGCTTACCCGACGAGGGACTGGTCTGCCAACAGGGCGCGTAGATCCTGGTGAACCGCCTCACCGACCTGTCGCACGTCTGCGCCGGATCCGTACAGCCGGACCGGCACCGGTCCCGTAGCGGACCTGGTCTGTTCGCGCAGTTCAGCCAACAGAGCTTGCAGGGCAAGTCGTTGAGCAACAGGTATGCTCTGCGCCGCCGGCGCCGCGGTCACACCTACACGTATTACGCCCCCCGGCCCCGAAGCCCGGGCCTGCCGATGCCAAGTGCCGACGGAGTGCAGTCTACCGCTGGGCGGCACGATGAAGTGGCAGTCCTCCGGTGGCGTGGTGGCGGCCAGAGCGCCGCTCAACGCCGAAGGCGGGCCTACCATGGCCAGCACTTCGATTGCCTTCCAGGATGTTCGGGGGAGGCTGGCGGACGCCACTACCCGCTGGGCCATCGCCTTGGCCGTGCTGATGTTCGGGCTCGACGCCCGCCCCGTCACGTAATCCTGCGTCGTCGGCTCAAGCCAGGCGAGAACCAGGGCGCCGCAGGTCATACTTGCGGCGAGGCAGACCAGCGTTTTCACCATCCGTGTTTGCTGGGCCATCGATTGCCAGGCTGGTGTTGTACAAGTTATCGGACTGTAGAACACACTGACCGCGGTGCGTTCTTATCGAAGTTATCGGCCGGATGCAAATCGTTTGTTCGAGGTTTTTCCGTTTTTTGGGTAGATCGCTGAAGATCGTCACGACACCAGCCGCAAGGCACGGCAGTGACACGCTTCTGCATGCGCCGCGCTCGCTTACAGACCGGATGACCCTGCCTGGCGCGCGGCGCCGGCGGGTATGTCGGCGCCCCGGCCGGTTTGCGCTGCCTGTTGGCGCTGGGCGTCCGTGCGAGCGCGGCGGGCAACCAGGAGGCGTGGATTGACCTTGAGCGCAGCGTCGTACGCGGCAATGGCCTGGCCCCACTCCTGGCGACCGGAGTGCACCAGTCCCAGCGTGAAGTGGGCGCGGGCAAAGTTGTCCCTGACGGAGGGCATGAGAGTCGAGTTCGGCCTGTCCTTTACCCGTTGCCACAACTTGCCCAGCAGAGTAATTGCCTTGCGGACCTCGGGTTCAGCCTCGTCGCCCCGGTTGGCTTGCACCAGTGCGTAAGCCGCCCCGGTTCGGTACCGTCCCTCCACGTTTCGAGCGCCTGCGCCCTTTCTTTCGGAGACGATGTTGGCTGCCTGGCGGAAGTCTGCCGCTGCCTCCGGGTACTCGCCCAGGTCGCTGAGTTGCCCCGCCCGCAAGTTGAGCGCCTGGTGGAGCGTACGCTTGTGCTTGACCGCCAGTGCGTAGCGGTCGATGGCCATTCTTCGCTTCTTCTTTGCTTCTTCAGGCTTGCCCTCGCGGATCAGGCGGGGCACCTCACGTGTGTACAGGTTCCCCAGGTTGTACTGGCCGCCCCAGCAGGCTTCGTTGCGATCGAGCGTGTAGACCCAGAACGTCTCGGCGTCCTTCCAAACGTACTTGTTCTGGCGCAAGCTGATGTATCCGAGGGTGGTCAGCACCAGGCAGCCCAGCACGGTTAGCGGCAGGCGCCCGCTACGGAACGCGCCGGCCCGGGCGGCCAGCCAGTCGGCCCCCGTTGCAAGCGCCAGGAACACGCCGATGCAAGGCAGGTACACGAAGTGGTCGGCCACGAAGGAGAACTGTGTGTAGTTGAACGGTATAAGGCCCAGCATGGGCGACAGGCTCAGCACGTAAAAGCCCGCCCCCCACAAGGCGAAGGCCGAGACTCGCCGTCGCAGCTTCCAGGCCCCATACCCCAGCGCCGGCAGTGCAACCAGCCCTAACAGGGTCAACAGAAAGGTAAGCTGCGAACCCATTAGATCCCATCGTGGATACACGCCGGGGTAGTTGGCCGGCAGGAAGACCTTCCCGATGTAGAACCAGATCGCACCGGCCGCCACCTGAGGCCTTAACCAGGCGTCCAGTACCACCATGGTAGAGCCGGCGTTGCCCCGCTCCGTCGTACTGGTGATGTAAGCGGCGGCCAGCCCGAGCACCAGCATCGGCGCGATTCGCATGATCCGGGACGGGATCACCCAACGACCATGAATTAGCCGATCGCAGAGCACCGCAGCGGCCGGGAAAGTAACCGTGGCGGTCTTGCTGAACAGGGCGCACACGAAGAGCAGCATACAGAGCACGTAATTCGGCCAACCCGGGCGCCGCGTGTCTCGCAGATAGAAGCCCAGCGCCAGCAGGAAAAAGAGCCCGCTGAGCACGTTCTTCCGTTCAGCCGCCCAACTCACCGACGCCACGTTGATGGGGTGCAGGGCAAACAGCCCGGCCGTCAGCCAGGCCACCCACGGCTTGACGCCCAGCAGTCTCAACACCCAGACCAACAGGGCAGCATTCAGAGCATGCAGGATCAGGTTGGTCAGGTGGAAGATCCACGGTTCGAAGCCGCGCTTGGCGGGCGAAATGCCCTTGACGCTCTCTTTGGCCTCCTCGCCGCGCATTTTGAGCACTAGCTTGTGCTCCAGCCAGAACGAGCTGAACACCAGGGGGTAGTACTGCTGATGGTCCTCTGACGGGTCCCAGATGCGCGACAGGCCGCCGCTCTCGGCGACGTAGTCGTTCTTGGTCAGGTAGTCGGGGTCGTCCCAGGTGATGAAGTCGTTGTCCACCGTGGGCAGATAGACCACCACGGCCGCCGCTGCCACCAGCAAGGCCGCCAGCCACCAGTGCCACCACGGAGCCGAGACAATAGGCGCCAGATCGAGCGGCGCCTGGGACCCGCTCGCCCTGCCCTTCCGCTTGGAGTCTTGCCGCCGCGTGCTCATGAACCCACTTTATCTCCTGGCGCCGCCCAAGTCACGATTGCGGCGGCAACTCTCCAAACAGGCGCAGGCAGGCGTCCTCATACCACGTTGCACCCCACTCGTGCCGGCCGTGGAGCAGCAGCCCCCCCACCGCGATCGGGGCGATCAGTACAGCGCTCTCCGCAAACGGCACAATCGCTTCCGGCAAGTTCGGACAACCCTCGAAACCGACGTGCTCCTGGTCAGGGGATGCCGCATCGAACCGGTCCAGAAGCTGGCTCCTCGTCACCGTCAAAGTCGCGTCAAACACCATCTCCGGCTGATGAATGGCCCGATCCCTGATCAGCCCGGTAAAGGCCAGCTCGCCGATCTCGTCATCGGCGATGCAGAGCTCCTCACAGAGCTCCCTGCTCATCGAGGCAAAGGCGTTGAGCCTGCCGCCCGGGCCGCGATCCTGCGGCTCAAGGTTGCCGCCGATCGGGTGCAGGTACCCCGCGTGGCAGGCAAGATGCTGTCCGCGACGTCCCATAAGAAGGTGGCCATCAATAGTGATAACCGTGGCCGACGTGCCCAGGGGGTTCGCGTAGGCCTCCAGACCGAACTCCCGCACCCGATTTCCATTGAGGAAGTTCGTACCGAGGAAATGCCGGTAGTCGGTGCGCTCGGTCACCAACTCGAGCGTGCCGGCCACATGGCTATATCGAACCAGGCGGACCATCGCGCCGTTGAACAGCACCAGACCGCGATCCGCGGCTAAGCGCCGGCGTTCCCTCCAGGCTTGCTCAACCATTGACTCAACCGCCGGCGGGCTCGTATGCGTTGCATCCTGCCCCTGGATATGAATATCCCCTCGCCCCAGTCGGGCGATCACATCAACCGAGAATGGGGCATCGGACGGCGACTTCATCGGCAGGTCGTTCCCCAAGCCCAGTGGGCCCGGACAGCGCGACCGGCACGGCCGCTGCGCTGTCTCCACGCTCTCATGGATCATCCTCACTACCGTACTTACTCTTTAGTCTTGATGTTATGGGAACTTCGCGGCGATGGCGATCGGTCCGCTAAGCCAGGGAAGTCCGCCCAGGGGTTTTGGTTTCTGAGGCCGCAGTTGGTAGCATGGAGTCGGCGTTGTGTCGACGCGCGATGCCGGCCGGACAGCCGAAACGTCTCCGGCCTTGGAACCCGCACCGCGCGGCGCCCGGGGGAGGGGCTCACTGGCGATTTAATGGCGTCGCCGGGCATTCCGGTGGTCCCAGCTCGCTGACGAGCTCACCCGGCCCCAATGGCATGCGGCCGCTACGGATTGCGCCCACGGGGCGAGTGCGGCTGGGCCAGCTTCCCAGGCCCTCACCGGAGGTTCCCGAAAGGGTAGTTCAGGTAACCGTGTTGCGAGAAACGGAACAATGAATCACAAACGAATGACCTCTGTATCGAGTTTGGACGCTTGGATCGTCGGACTGCTGCTGGCGGCCAGCCCCGGAACGGCCCTGCCGGCCGGAGCCGGAGAGATTCACTGGGTCAGCGGGACGGTAGCCACACCGCAGCAGGACCGGGCCGCCCTGGCCGACGCGGTCACCGATGTGACCCGCCAGCGGGCTTCGGGAGACACGCACCACGTCGTCCTGCAGTTCAGCCGTCCGATCGGCAACCTTGAACGCGCCCGACTCGAAACGGCCGGCGTGA
>JANQGB010000471.1 GCA_028277545.1 Phycisphaerae bacterium
GTGCAAGAAGAGGTGGCCCGACGGCCAAAAGCCGTATGCTGGTGGCCCCGTCGCGACCCGGTCCCCGAGATGTCATGACCCCAGGGGAGACCACCAATATTGGAACCTACGTCGGTCATGACATCTCGGGGACCGGGTCGCGACGAGGCCACCAGCATACGGCTTTTGGCCGTCGGGCCACCTCTTCTTGCACGCCGGCGCTCGCTCGGAGCGCGCGTCTCGGTCGCCCGTCCAAATCTCATTTCGTTAGCCAATGCGCTTGTGGATGTGAAGGAGGTGAATCGTGCGACGATTGAGAACCTTTGTTGGGCCGGTGCAATACCCTTTCCCGCCCGACGGTGCCACAAAAAGCGATGGGGGCGATGAGTTTCGTCCGCTCAAGGCGAGCGGCAAGGATCGCTTTTGGCTAGACGAGATGCTCGGGGGAGGATTGATGCTGCCGGATCGAGTGTGGAGCCGCGAAGAGCAAGCCGTCCTGCTCTTGCTTGCTGGCCCGCCAGGTAGTGGCAAGAGCGTCTTTGCGCTGGAGCTTTGCTACAATCTAGCAATACACCGGCAGTCAGCCGATCAAGAGAACGGAGCCCCGTGGACGTCGTTGTACATCTCGGGCGAGTCTCCTACTGAGAGAATAATCGAAAACGCACGGAGTTTCGGTTGGGACAAGCAGAGTAGCGTACTAACACCATTCCCCGCCATCGGACGTCTGAGGGACCCGGCGACAGATTTGGGGCGGGTCATCATTTACGGTTCAGATCGCGGCACCTCCGTACCCGAACCTGGCTCTAACCGCGCTGGGGCGCCGCGTTTCCCGACAGTCTTCTTCGAGACAGTTGCCGATACCTGGCACGAAGTAGTGGTCAACAGTGAGGCGCTCAGCCCAGATGTTGTTGTCATCGATAGCCTGAACATCCTGCTGGGGCAAAACGCTGACTCCAGCGACGTCTTGTCTGTCTTCGACGCGCTGCTAAGCACTATTGGGCGTCCAGCTAATGTGAACCGACCGAAGCAGGACATGTCACTTCGACCGCGCCTCATGATAGTGGTGCTCGATGGGTACGCTGAAGAGGAACCGGCGACGGTCTGGGAGTTTCTCGCCGACGCCGCCATCCGCTTTGAAGGCGGTGTCGGCCCGGAAGAGTACTACCAACGATCGCTGCAAATCGTGAAGGTCAAGACCCAGGCCCACGCTTGGGGCAAACACACGCTGAAGATCTACGCAGGCCGGGAGCCGGAACACCAGGAGAGCGGATCTCATAGACGGTCGCACTCTCGCGCCACGGACGCAGGTGGATGCGTTGTTTTTCCGAGCGTCCATTGGCATCTGTCGCAATCAATCCGGATGGAAGAGGAGCGGCGCGACCGTGAGTCGGAATCGAGCGCTCCTCAAGTGTTAGGTACACGATTCCCGCACCTTAACGCGATCCTCGGCAAGGAAGGCCGAAGCGGATTCCCCGTTCAACACACCACGGCGCTGGTCGGCGAGCGCGGAGCAATGAAGAGCCATCTAGCCTATGATTTCATGCTCCATTGGGCCGTCTCACACAAGCCGATAAGGGAGCGCAAGAAAGCACTTCTAATCTCGTTGCGCGACGATGTAGAGGCGGCTAAGGAGACCCTAGCATCGACTTGGAACCAGCGCGACTCGGCGAAGCCGCAACAGGGTGCAGGAATCGTGCAGGACGCAATCGACCGTGACCAACTGGAAATCCTCTACAACTGGCCTGGCTTTATCACTCCGGCGGAATTCTTCCACAGGGTCTTCGTAGCGCTCATGCGCCCGCGAAAGGACGATTCGGGCAATGCGCCTCGTACCGCGGAAGTCGTGGTGCTTAACGGCTTGGATCATCTGGGCAGCAAGTTCCCGCTGTGCGCGCGTGAGAAGATCTTTGTTCCCGCCCTCGTGTCACTCTTCCGTGGGTGCGGCGTTTGCTCGCTGATTGTCGCCGCAGAGGATACAACACCTGATGCGGACAAGTCACCCGTGCGTGCGCTCGCCGATTTAACGCTGGAGTTTTCCCCGGCCGCCACCGACGAGCAGCAGAAGGTCAGAGGGCTCAAGGGAGCAGAACAGTTAAGCAAGGTAACAGCCGTTAGAGTGCCGGCCGGGCAAATCGGAGGGCTGTGGGGCATCCTATGGCGCGACTCCGCCGGGACCATGAACTTCAGCCGTCAAGAACGAGCCGTGCAGGACTGATGGCGCCATCTGGTGAGGAGCCGCTCAGGCCCGTCTTATAATACCAGTCTTAGCTGCGGTTAAGACCGACTGGCACGACTAACCAACCGAGTCTTTGAGTCTTCTTAAACACCGATTGCTGACGATCTATTGCCAGGACGGTAGCACCCTCGATTCGGATGCAAATGTGGGTACCGGTCTACGCTCCGCAGCGGTGTTACTTCCCAGTCGCCAGACCACCCTCATTGCGCGACCCGCCGCTGCCAATGTGCGCCGCCAACCGGACAATCCTCGGAACATCAATCCGAGCCACCGGCTGCGAACCGCCGCACACAGTTCGACCCCGGGAGAGTCACCGATGAGGACTTCAGTTGCAGTCTGGCCGGCCGGTGGTAGACTCTCTCCATAACGCCAACGTGATTCTCCGCTCATCCAGGGAGGTAAGCCGTGCCCCGTGTAATCGTCACTTACGGTCGAGGATGGAATTCACTGGCCACCGTGCGCAGCCTTGGCCGGCGTGGCATAGAGGTGTTTTGTGGCGAAGAGGCCCCCTTTGCTCCGTGCTTCTTCTCCAAGTACTGCACCGGACATTTCCAGTATCCTTCACCGAGTCTGGAGCCGGAAGCCTTCGTAGACTTCATGGTCGATAAGGTTCAGGAGTTGGCTCCGGAGCAGGGCGAGCCCTACGTGCTGATGCCCGTCCACAAGGAGACGTTTCTCCTGGCTGAGCATCGCGAGCGGTTTGAGCCTCACATCCGGTTGCCACTCACCAGCATTGAGAACATCAGGCTGACCGACGACAAGGGCCGGCTGGCCAACTTGGCCGAGGAGCAGGGCATCAGAATTCCGCGAACCTGGCAGTTCCGCGACGTGGACGAACTCTACCGGGCGGTTCCGGATCTCCCCATGCCCTTGTTCGTCAAGGTGCGGGCAGCGGCCGCCGGCGTCGGATTGCGCAAAGTCGATACGCCCGAGGAACTCGTGGCCACCTTCCGCGAGTTCGTGGACGGCTACGGCCTT
>JANQGB010000482.1 GCA_028277545.1 Phycisphaerae bacterium
GGGCCAGGCCGAACTCCACCGGCAGGCTGTTCTGCGATCCGCGACCTGCGCCGCCGCTTACCTCCTGCACCAGCGTGGTCAGCGGAGTGGTCACCTCGACCCGCGCTCCGATGGCGCTCCTGTTGCTGACGGTGCCGACCAGGTCCAGCGTCAGCCAGTGGTGCCCGTTGTCCGTGTCGTTACGCCAGAGACGGTTGCTCTCGCCGGCGTCGGCGGTAACCAGGAGGTCCAGGTCGCCATCGTCGTCGTAGTCGGCGAAGGCGACGCCGCGGCCATCGAAGGCGGCCCCGCCGAGTGTCGAGGTCACATCCTCGAAGTTCTTCTGGCCCTTGTTGCGAAACAGAACGTTGGGCGTGGTGTCGTCAGAGAAGCCGTTGGTAACGAAGAAGTCCTGCCAGCCATCGTTATCGATGTCGCCCGCGTTACAGCTAATGCCCCAGCCGAGGTCGTCGGTCGTCCCGGAGGCGACGGCCACGTCAACGAACGTCTCACCGTCGATGTTCTCGTATAGGCGGTTGGGTTCGGGTGTCAGGCCACCGCCGGGCCAGGTTGTCCAGTAGAGGTCGAAGTCGAGGTCGTTGTCGTAGTCGAACGAGAGAACGCCCATCCCCAGCCCCGCGGCATCGATGCCCGCCTCCGTGGCTACGTCGGTGAAGATCCCGGCCGTGTTCATATAAAGGCTGCTGATCACGCCGCTTCGATTTCCGGTGTAGATGTCCATCCACCCGTTCTGGTCAACGTCGGTGCAGACGACGCCCACGCCGGTGTGCGGGGCGTCCACGCCGAGTCCGGTGGCAACGTTCTCGAATGTCAGGTTGCCGAGGTTGCGATAAAGAAGGTTCTCGCCGATGGCCATGACGTAGATGTCCAGCAACCCGTCGCGATCGTAGTCGACGAAGGCCATGCCACGGCTGCTGCGGTCAATGGTAACGCCGGCCGCTACGGAGACGTCTGTCATGAGGGCGCCGTGGCCGGGCCCCTCGTTGCGGTACAGGGCGTCGGCCGCTTCCCCAAAGTTGACCACGTATAGGTCCAGGTCGCCGTCGTTATCCAAATCGCCGAAAGCGGCGCCGACGCTCCAGCCCAGGTTGCCCACTCCCGCCAGGTCGGTGACATCGGTGAACGAGTCACCCCCGTTGTTTCGGAGCAGCCGGTTCTTACCGTCGAGGGTCAGGTAGATGTCCAGATCGCCGTCCCCATCATAGTCACCCCAGGCCACCGATTCAGTCAGGTCGTCCGTTAAGCCGATGCCGGCGGTGCCGGTTACGTCGGTGAACACCAGTTGAGCCGAGCCGGTCTGCGCGGCCCCACACGATGCGACCAGGGCGCAGAACGACATCCTCAGCGCGTAGTTCCAGCGTGTCATCGCAATATCTCCTGTCAATGTGGATAAGCAGAGGTTCTATACACGCGGGAGAACCGCCCGGAGCCCGGGCTTATTCCTCCTTGTGGATCGGTATTGTTGCCCGGGGAGTGATGGTTAGGCCGTAGCTGCGGCGGCGGCGAAGTGGCGTTCACACGCTACAGGGCCGGGCGGCCTTCGTTCAGGCAGAGATCGACAAGTTGATCGATACTGGCGGTCCCGGCGCACATGACCTTGTCGGCCCCACCCCAGTAGATCTTGACAGTGCCGTCGTCTTCGGGGACCGCGCCGCAGCAGAAGACCACGTTGTGCACGTAGCCGGTCACCTCCCAGGGGTCCTCGGGCTGCAGAATCCAGCGGTCCGAAACACGCAGGACCAGTGATGGATCGTTAAGGTCGTGCAGGGCCACGCCCAGTCGATACACCGCGCCGTCCATGGTGGGGAACACACCGTGGTAGATGTGCAGCCAGCCACGCTCCGTACGTATCGGCGTGGCTCCGGGGCCGATCTTCATCTCGTCCCAATGGTATTGAACGGGCTTCATCACCACGCGGGCATCTCCCCAGTACACCAGGTCCTCGCTGTAGCTGATCCAGATCGACCAGGGCGAGATTTCGCTGTGCGGCCGGTCCAGACGGGCGTAGCGCCCGTCAAACTTCTGCGGGAAGATGACCACGTTGCGCATGTCCGCCTGGCTGATCAGGGCCACGCGCTCGACAGACTGGAAGTCCTCGGTTCTGGCCAGGCCGATGCGCACACCGTGCTTCGAGTAGGCGCTATAGGTAATCAGGTATTCGCCGTCGAGGTGGCAGATGCGCGGGTCCTCCACGCCAAAGGCCTCGTATTCTGCGAAGATGCCGCTGGCCGACGGCAGCATGAAGGGCTCCGGCCGCGGCACGAAGTGGAAGCCGTCGTCGCTGTCCGCCAGCCCCAGGATGCAGCGCCCGTTGTCGCGGTGCGAGCGGAACAACATCACGTACTTGTCCTGGTGCCTGGTGACCGCTGCGTTGTGCACCGTTTCGACTGGATAGGGGATGTCAGCCGGTGTCAGAACCGGGTTCTTCTCGTAGCGACGGACGATGGGTTCCTTCATCACCAGGTCCTCCGAGGCCGCCCCAGGCGCTAGGCCCGGCGTTCATGCAGGGTCTGGAACGCCGACGGTTTACGCTGAGCCCGCTGAACCGGGGTCACACGAATAACGCTACGCCGCCCTTTCCCGGCATGACTGCCGG
>JANQGB010000553.1 GCA_028277545.1 Phycisphaerae bacterium
TCATTCTGTATCACCTTTGGCACGTTCACTGGCTGGGCAAGCCGTTTGGCGGCGGGGCGTTCGACCCGCACGACGCCGCGGCCACTGCCGCCCAGGCCCTTGCTCCGTGGTACCTGCGGTGTATCTACGGCGTGGGTGTCCTGGCGGCGGTCTACCACCTGGCCAACGGCATCTGGACGTTCCTGATCACCTGGGGCATTACCATAGGTCCCAATGCCCAGCGCAGAGCCGGCTGGGTCTGCGCCGCCCTCGGCGTTGTCCTGGCCCTGGCCGGCATCGGCTCGTTGCGGGCCTTCGGCAGCTACACCGCCGGCGGGTCTCAGGAGCAGCATCCGCCCGGAGCATTGATGGCCCGAACGCAGGATACCGGTTGACGGATTCGACACCGCATATTCGGCGAGGAATATGGCAGAGCAACGCATCATCGTCGTGGGGGGTGGATTAGGCGGCTTGTGGGCGGCCCTGCGCATTGCAGAGGCCGGCGTCAACGTCGACCTGTTCTCCCTTTTCCCCGTCAAGCGATCCCATTCGGCCTGCGCCCAGGGCGGCATCAACGCCGTGCTTGACGTCAAGGGCCAGGATGACTCGGTGTGGCAGCACATCGTGGACACCATCAAGGGCGGTGACTACCTGGCGGAGCAGCCGCCCATCAAGAGTATGTGTGAGTCCGCCTCGGGCATCATCCGCACCTACGACCGTATGGGCGTGACCTTCAGCCGTACGCCCGAGGGCGTGATGGATCAGCGGTTGTTCGGCGGGGTGAAGAATCGCCGTACCGCCTTCGCGGGGGCGACCACCGGCCAGCAGCTTCTCTATGCCGCCGACGAGCAGGTGCGTTACTTCGAAGCGCAGGGCAAGGTGAAAAAGTACGAGGACTGGGAGTTCCTCTCCATCGTCCGCGACAACCAGGGCGTGTGTTGCGGAATAGCGGCCATGGACCTGACCAGCATGAAGGTCCACACCTTCCGCGGAGACGCGGTCATCCTGGCCACCGGCGGGCTGGGGCTGATCTACGGCCAGTCCACCATGTCCACCAACTCGACCGGGGCGGCGGCCTCACGCGTCTATCAGCAGGGCGCCAAGTTCGCCAACGGCGAATTTATCCAGTTCCACCCCACCGGCATGAAGGGGCACGACAAGCTGCGCCTGATGTCGGAAGCCTGTCGCGGCGAAGGCGGGCGGGTCTGGGTGCCGCGCGACAAGTCTGACACTCGCGAGCCGAGCCAGATTCCTGAGGCGGACCGGTTCCACTTCCTGGAGGAGTGGTACCCCGCCTACGGCAACACCGTGCCCCGGGACGTGGCCTCGCGGGCTATTTTCCGCGTGACTCACCATCTGGGTTTGGGGGTGGGCGGCGAGGACGTCGTCTTCCTGGATCTTTCCCATCACCCGCGCAAGTTCCTCGAGGCTCGGCTGGGCGGCATCCTGGAGATGTACGAGACGTTCTCGGGCGAGAATCCCTACACGGGACCGATGAGAATCTTTCCCGCCACGCACTACTCCATGGGCGGAATTCTGATCGATTACGAGAAGGACGAGCAGACCGGGGCCATGGCCCGGGTCTCGCCCCGCAATCACGCCACCACTATCCCCGGCCTGTACGCCTGCGGGGAGTGCGATTGCGCCTATCACGGGGCGAACCGCCTGGGGGCCAACTCGCTGCTCAGTGCCAGCTTCAGCGGCATTGTGGCCGGCGTCGCGGCCGCTGCGTACGTCAAAGGACTGGGCAAGAGTGCCGGCGACGCCGCGGAGAAGGACTTCGAAGGCGAACGAACTCGCCAGGAAGTTATCAACCGCGAGTTTATTGACTCCAACGGTCCGGAGAACCCGTTCGCTCTGCACCGCGAACTTGGCAAGCTCATGCAGACCTACGTGTTCGTCGAGCGGGACAACGAGGGACTTGATAAAGCCCTCGCGGGCATCAAGGATCTGAAGGAGCGATCCCGCAGGATGCACCTCGACGACCGCGGTCAATGGGCCAACCAGTCACTGGCCTGGGCCCGGCAGATTCAGGACATGATTGTCCTGGCCGAGGTCATCGCCAAGGGCGCCCGCCTCAGGGACGAGTGCCGGGGTTCGCACTACAAGGCGGAGTTCGAACTGAAGATTCCCGAGGGCAAGTTCGAGGGCGACCCGGAGTACGACGAATACAAGGCCAAGTGGAAAGCCAACAACGAGAAGTGGATGAAGACGACCGTCGCCAGCCACACCGACGACGGGCCCGAAATTGAATACCAGCCGTTCGACGTGTCTATACTTCCCCCGGAGAAACCCCGGGACTACCGCTAGCGGCGAACCGGTTCGTGGCCGGTTGTCGGCCGGCAGGTAGGATCAGACCAAATGGCCAAAGAGATTCACTTTAAAGTCAAACGGCAGGACGGGCCCCAGAGCAAGCCCTATTGGGAAGAGTTCAGAATGCCCTACGCCCCGGCACACAACGTGGTGTCCGCGTTGATGTATCTGCGCGAGCATCCGGTAAACGCCGCCGGGAAGAAAGTCGCGCCGGTCGTCTGGGACACCAACTGCATGGAAGAGGTCTGCGGGGCTTGCACGTTCCTGATCAACGGCACACCGCGGCAGGCCTGCGCCACCCTGGTCGACAACCTCGAACAACCCATCGTGCTCGAGCCGCTGACCAAGTTCCCGCTGATCCGGGACTTGGTCGTGGATCGCAGCAAGATGTTCAACGCCCTGCAGCAGGTCAAGGCCTGGGTGCCGATAGATCACACCCATGACATTCACCGGCACGCACCGCTGATCTCTCCCGGTGAACAGTCCATACGCTACCTGTTCTCGCGCTGCATGACCTGCGGTTGCTGCATGGAAGTGTGTCCGCAGTACCACCAGGACTCCGACTTCATCGGACCGGCCCCCCTGGGGCAGGTGAGCCTGCACAACTCCCACCCCACCGGGAAGTACCACAACGAAGAACGCCTGCACGCGCTGATGGAGGAGGGTGGCATTGCCGACTGCGGCAACGCCCAGAACTGCGTCAAGGTCTGCCCCAAGCAGATTCCCTTGACCGACGCCATCGCTGACCTGGGGCGCCAGACAACCATTCAGTGGTTGCGAGACCTGTTCCGCAAGTAGAACCGGCAGTTCCTTACACTTAAACAAGCCGCGGAGAACAGTGTGGCGCCGGCATGTTGCAGGCGCCAGAACGCCGCGCGGGCCAGGGTCGTCCAGTATTATCAGGTCGGGTCTTGAATGCAGGCGTTCGGCGTTGAGCCCGCGTCGTACGGGACTTGTGTGGCCCCTGCGCTAGGCCCGGCATTTATGCCGGGTTTCAAACGCCAACGGTGTCCGCTGAGCCCGCTTCCAGCGGGCTTCTCGCGGCTCGGGTTCGCCCATCAGCGTGCATCAGGCGCAATGGCCAACGCTGTCTGAGAACGTACCTCTCAATGAGATTCCGGTCCTTCTCGCCGAATGAGCGATCGTGGTAACCGTCTGGCATTGTCGCACACGTCGATCTGTCTCCCACGTCTCTAGACTTCCATCGAGGATTCTGGTGAACCAGGGCCACACATGGTGCGCGGCGCATCCCTGCCCCGGCCTGTCTGCCGGACCGCCGCACCACCATTGGCCCGCCGCGCGGGTCCGTCGACTCTCTCTGCCCGCCGGCACGAGCGCCACCGGATCAGACACCGGCCCGGACGGTATTGGGGGGACGCCGGTGCCAGAGGCGTGGGAAGCTCCGCTACTATACCTCGCCCATCGCCTTCCCTGGTCCTGGACGCTGGCAAACCTCGGTGCGTCGCGTACACTGTTCTGGCCCGAGTTATGTTCGTGGAGGCTGCTGATGAGCATGCGACGCATGAGACTCTTCTTGATCTTGTTCTGCCTGGTGCCGGCGGGGATGGCACCTGCCGCCCAGATCGATCCCGACAATCCGCCGCAGGGCGTCTTCTCCGAGGAGTGGATGGTGGCCTTGCTGGGCGGGAAGAGGGCGGGCTACGTCCATACCACGATGTCGCGGGAGGCTGACAAGGTAACCACGCGGACGGTCTCCGTGCTTTCGCTGGCCAGAGGCGGCGCCACTGTCGAGGTCAGCATGATGCAGTCGGCCACCGAGACGGTAGCCGGTTTGCCGCTTGACTTTGCCGAATCCGTCAAAATGGCCACCATGACGACCGAGACCCGCGGAACGATCAGCGACGGTGAGGTGCAGATTGCCAAGACTCAGTTCGGCATGACGCAGAATCTCAAGTTCCCATATCCCAAAGACGCGGTGATGTACTGGGGCCTGTACGCCGAGCAACTCCGGCAGGGACTCCAGGAGGGGCACACTTACCAGGTGCAGGCTTACACTCCCTCTCTGCTGCCCGACAAGGCGCTGCCCACCACCGTGGTCGTGGGAGGGCGGGAGACGGTCGACGTGTTGGGCAAGCCGGTTCAGGCCCGCCGCACCAACGTGACCATGTCCTCGCCGATGGGCTCCCTGGAGACCGTTAGCTGGGTGACCGAGGAAGGTGTGCCTCTGAAGACCCAGATTCAGATGATGGGTCTGGTCATCGAGATGGTCCGGGCCGACAAAGAGACGGCCACCCAGGACGTTGATCCGCCCGAGATGTTCTTCAACACGCTGGTCCAGGCTGACAAGCGCATCGACCGCAAAGCAGCCCAGCGCATTCGTTACCGACTGCGCGTCGTTGGCGAAGGGGAGCCCATACCCACCCTGCCCGTCACCGGCATGCAGCAGCCGACTCCGCACTCGGACGAGATGCTGGAGTTGACCGTCGCCCGGCAGGATCATCGGGCCCTGTCCACGGCGGCTCTCGGTCCACCGACTGAGGAGATGGCGGAGTACCTGGAGGCCAACATCTGGATCAACAGCGATGACCCCATGGTCATCACCATGGCCAAGAAGGCCGCCGGGGACGCCAGGACGCCGTACGAGATTGCCGATCGCCTGCGCGAGTTCGTCAGCGAGGTCATCAAGGAGAAGAACCTCAGCGTTGGTTTTGCCAGCGCCAGCGAGGTCTGCCGCAACAAGGAGGGCGACTGCAGCGAGCACGGCGTGCTGCTGGCCGCTCTGGGGCGGGTGCACAAGATCCCCTCGCGCGTGGTCCTGGGGCTGGTCTACGTGCCCTGGTTCGGCGGGACGGAGGATGTCTTCGGCTTCCACATGTGGACGCAGTTCTACCTGGGCGACCAGTGGGTTGACTTCGACGCGGCCCAGCACGAGTCGGACTGCAACCCGACGCACATCGCGGTGGCGACATCGTCGCTACAGAACTCGTCCCTGGCCGACATGGCCTTCGGCCTGATTGCCCTGATCGGCAGGCTGGAGATCGACGTCCTCGAAGCCGAACCCGCCGCGGCCGCCACCGTCCGCCAATCGTCTCGCCAGCGAGCCAAGAAGCGTTGACGGGACACCTCCGCCGGGCTAAACATCTGCTCTGAGTGATTCTTCTTTTTTGGAGTTGGAAATGAGAACCGCGCACTGGCTTGCTCGATGTACGACGATCCTGACCCTGGCTTTGATGCTTACCGCCTGCAATACCGGCGGCGGAGGTGGCGGCGGCGGCGATGTCGATCCGTATCCCGACACTCAGTTCGGCGGTGGTGACGCGGAACTGGACGCCAACCTGACCGCTATCTCCGATGCCACGGAGCAGGCACTCCTGTGCGGCGGCAGAGAAAGCCGACCCGAGGAGGCTGCTATTCTGGACGTCGTCAAGCGGCGGTATGCTGAGGACGAGACCGTCGCTCCGACATTGGAAGACTACGTAGCGTTGACGGCCCAGGGCGACCAGGCACGGGCGGATGAGATCTGCGACACCACACTCGAGAACGCGTCGGACGGACTCCTGGCGCTCGTTGTTCGTATGACCGAGGCTGTCAACGATTGCCTGGGCGAGCAGGACCAGGTGACCGATGAGGACTCGCTCGAAGTTCTGAAGAGTAAGTGGCTGGACCCGGCGCCCCTGGACTATCCGACATTGACGGATTTCGCAGCAGCATTCGTTCCCGAAGTGGAACAGGCGGAATGCGAGCCGTAACAGGCAGCTCACTTGCTCCCGCGGTGGGCGACAAGACGCCGGCGCATCGGTCTGAGGATCTGCGCATGCTTCGTGGCAAACAGGTCGCACTTCGCCCGGTAGACCAGCGGGACCTCGAGTTGATCACCCGCTGGTGGAACGAGCCGGACTTCCGAGAAGGAGCGGCCAGCCGCTGGCCCGCGCGAGCGCAAGAGATCGAAGAACGGCTCACTCGCAAGATACGCTACGACAAGGAAGCCCATTTCCTGATTTGCCTGACCGAAGGAGCGGGTACGGAGCGCGAGACGCCGGTCGGGGACATCAGTTTCTCCATGCCGTTCAAGCTGCCGGTGTTCCGGTGCTACGAAATCGGCTTCTCCGTGCATCCGGATTTCCGCCGCCGTGGATATGCCACCCAGGCCGCCCGGCTGCTGATCGACAGGCTCTTCAATGCCCATCCGGTGCAGCGGGTGCAGGCCCACTGCCGGGTGGGCAACGAGCCGTCGCGTCGCGTTCTGGAAGCGGCTGGCATGACCCAGGAAGGCACTATGCGCAGTGCCGTGTTCCTCGACGGACAGTATGTAGACGTCTGCTTCTACTCGATTCTTCGACCGGAATGGGGCGACACCAGCACTTACGCCGAGCGTTACGGCGGGCTGTGACCCGTGGACACCACCGCGAGCTGACGCTGAGCTTCCGCGTATGACCTACGGGGAGTTGCCGGTCGCCGTCGCTCCGCCACCGAGGCCGCGACCGCGGCCACCGCCCCCACCTCGATTACGCTGCTGAGTGCCGCCGTTGCAGCCGGCCCCGCGCCCGCGCTTGTTGGGGCAGCTCTGGCAGTCTTTTCCGTGGCCGCAGCCACCCTTGCCGCCCAGCAGACCGGCGTCTCCAAGTGGCCCACCCCCGCAACACCGCCGGGCGCTGCGTCGCACTTCTTTCGACACCACATCGAAGAGCTTCTTCTGCTGGCAGGCCGACAGCTTGGGCCGAACCGCGAGCAGGTAATCGGTCACTCGCCGCTCCAGGGCGTTGTGGGCAGTTATGCTGCGCTCGACGCAGGCTCGAATGTCGGTGTCGGCCGAGTCTGGCGATTCCAACAACGCAGCCAGCGTCTGGCGCTCGGTAGCCAGGTCTACCCGAAGCCTGGCCAGATCCTGGTTGAAGGTCGGGTCCGCCTGATCGATTTCCCAGAGGCAGTCAGCATCCAGTTTCAGGCAGGCTTGCAGCGGATGGCTGCTTACGGGCGCGGTCGCGGCGGTTTCCGCCCGCGGTTTCGACTGGGCCGTTATCGAACCCACCAAGCCGCCCAGGAAGGCCACGCAGGACAGGATCAGGATCGAGATGGTTGATTTGCGAATCATGGTGCGTCCTCCGGCTGGTCCGGCTCGGGCATGTCGAGCGCCGCCCGCAGGCCGGTGGCCGATACATACGCCAGTTCGTCGAGCCCCAATGGTTCAATCAACTCGTCCGGCGACACCGCGGCAGGCTCCGCGCTACCCGGCGGCGCAGCGCCCATAGGCACGGCGAATCGCCCGGCAGTCCAGCCCAGGCCCAAGGCCACTACGATGCTGGCTGCCGCCCGAACCAGAGCCGGTGATGTTCGCGGCAACCAGCCGGCATCGCGCCGGACCTCTATCTCCAATGTCGACCGCAAGGCAGGCCAGAGGTTCGGCGCAGTCTCCTCCTCCGACCATGTCCCCAGGGCGGCCCAGGTTGAGCGCAATCCCTCGACGGTATCGGCGCATCGTGGGCACGCGTCGACGTGCTGTTGCACTTCGCCCGCGTGCGGCGGCTCCAGCTCGCCGGAGATCAGTCGGATCAGATGTCCGTCATCCGGGCAAGACATACTTTCACTCCGTCTCTTGAACGTACGGCCCGCCGCCATCCTGCGGTTTTTTTGCAGGCCTCGGCGACTCAACCGACGCGAGGTCCTTACGCAACTGCCGATAAGCCCGCACCAGGCACGATTCGACGGCGGATTCGGACCAGCCGGTAATACCGGCCACCTGGCGCATGGTTCGCCCTTCGAACCGGTGCAGGACGACCGCCAGCCG
>JANQGB010000591.1 GCA_028277545.1 Phycisphaerae bacterium
GCTGGTACGCGATCCTGCGCGGAGATTCGTGGAACTACATGCAACTTATTGCATCAACGGTGAAGCTGCCGGCTCTGTACCTGCTGACCCTGGTGGTGACGTTTCCGTCGCTGTACGTCTTCAACGCGCTGGTCGGATGCCGCCTGAGCTTTGGAGCCACGTTGCGGTTATTGGTCGGCGCCACCGTAGTGAACGTGACCGTGGCTGCCTCGCTAGGCCCGATACTCGGCTTCTTCTCACTCAGCACCGAGAGCTATCCCTTCATGATCGTGCTCAACGTGGCTCTCTTGGCTATCGCAGGCTCGGTGGCGCTGGGTTTTCTGCTGCACACGCTAAGGCGACTGACCGTACCGTCGCCAGACGTGACCGACCCCGCGCAAGTCGAGCAGGCACCTGCGGCCAATGGTGATCTGCCCCAGGCGCCGCAGGTCCCGGGCGTCGAGCCCGGCCCGCTGGACCGTCTGGCCGAGCAGCACACGGATCCGGAGATGGGAGAGGCCCGAACCGTGTTCCGGATCTGGGTCATAATCTATGGCCTGGTGGGCGCACAGATGGGCTGGCTATTAAGGCCTTTCATCGGCAGTCCCAACATGGAGTTCACGTGGTTCAGGCAGCGAGATGGCAACTTCTTCCAGTCCGTTGGCCAGCAGCTCCAGCACCTGTTCGGCGGTTGAGCGAGCGTGGATGGTGCCATGTCCCTGGCCCTGACCCGAACCGACGCACTTCTGCGGGGCACCGGCCCATTTGCCGCGGATGCCGAGCCCCGTTGCCCGCTGTGGTGGGCTCCGGTGATGATCCTCTGTTTCGCCCCCATCTACGGGGCCATGATGGGTAGTTACCATTTCGATTCGCCCGACCGACTCTGGCAGGTGCTCTATTCCGGCATCAAGGTTCCGTTATTGCTCTGGGCGACCGGCCTGGTTTGCCTGCCGGGTTTCTTCATACTCAACACGGTGCTCGGCCTGCGGGACGACTTTGGCCAGTCACTTCAGGCCATTCTGGCCGGTCAGGCCGGCCTCAGCGTAGCCCTGGCCTCCTTGGCTCCGCTGACCCGTCTGTGGTACTTCTCGACCACCAGCTACCGCGGCGCGCTGCTGTTCAACGCGGGCCTGTTCGCCGCGGCGACGCTCGCAGGCCACATCATCATGCTCCGCTACTATCGCCCGCTCATCCACCGCCGGACCTGTCACCGCATAGCCCTCTACGTATGGCTTGCGCTCTACGCCTTCGTGGGCATCCAGATGGGTTGGATGCTCCGTCCTTTCGTGGGCTCCCCCAACATGCCCGTCTCCTTCGTCAGAGACGAACCGTTCAGCAACGCGTACGTCGTAGTAGCTCGCCTCATATGGAGTTAAGGGGTCAGGCTAGAATGGCACTGCCGTTGTTTTGGGAGTCCGTCGGCGCGAGAAACCCTCCCGCGCAGGGATGGAACGGCCCGTCGTTCTCGGTCAGCGTTAGCACCTGCAGCAGCGTGGGCAACTGCGATAATGTATTTGGCCTTCCTTGGCCGATAGATTCTATGCCCTCCTTGGCTTGGTGACCAACAAAGCCAGGGAGGGTTTTGTCATGTCCACGGTAACTACTAAGCATACGAGTCACAAGAACGGATTCAAGCTGGTTGCCGATCCGTTTCTCCAGGGTGAAGGTCTGCCGTTCGCAGATGTGCTTGATGCGGAATCCATCAAACGGACCTTCTGCCAAGAGGAGGCACTGTTCGCACAGGAGGACATCTTCTCCACCGAGATCGTGCTCTGGGCCTTTCTGGCCCAGAGTTTGCGGGATGGCAAAGGAGCCGCCTGTTCAGCCGCGGTGAGCGACATAGCCACGTACATGCTGCAAACGGGACAAAAACCTCCGTCGGGGGATACGGGCGACTATTGCCGCTCGCGAGCCAAGCTGAGCCTTCCGGCATTACAGCGCCTGGTGCGTGAATCGGCCCGGCAACTGGAGAAGGAGGCAAGCTCATCCTGGCTGTGGAAAGGTCGTCACGCCAAGCTGGTGGACGGCTTCACGTTCACCATGCCTGATACCCAGGACAACCAGGAGGAGTTTCCGCAGAATCCGTCCCAGGACGAGGGCGTGGGGCTGCCCATTGCCCGAGCTTGCACGGTCATCTCCTTGGCAACCGCGTGCGTTTGTGACCTGGGCGTCGGCCCCTACGCGGGAAAAGAAACCGGGGAGAGCGCGCTGCTGCGCGACATGCTGGACGCCTTCGACGAAGGCGACGTCGCTGTGTTCGATCGCTTCTACTGTTCGTTCATGATGTTGGCCATGTTCTCGCGGCGCGGGGTGCAGGTTTGCACCCGACTGCACCAGCGCCGCACCAGCGACTTCCGCAAGGGTCGCCACCTGGGCCGAAACGATCACTTGGTCACCTGGACGCGGCCAAAGCGGCCGGCCTGGATGTCCCAGGAGCTGTATGATCAGATTCCCGAGAAGCTCACCCTGCGCGAGCTGCAATTCAAGATACGCGAACCTGGAAGCCGGCCCCAGTCGCTGACGGTGGTCACCACGCTGACGGACGCCAAGACCTATACCAAGGAAGACATCGCCGACTTGTATGGCTTCCGGTGGAACGTTGAACTCGATATTCGGGCCATCAAACAGACGCTGGGCTTGGACCATGTGCGCTGCAAGACGCCGGAGATGGTTCGTCGGGAGCTGTGGGTGACGCTGTTGGCCTACAACCTCATACGCAAGGTGATAGCCACCGCTGCGGCAATCCACGACCAGCAGCCGCGCCGCTTGGGCTTCACGCTGGCTTGCCAACAAATCCTGGCATCCTGGATCCTGTGGTCCACCGGATCAGTCACTAACGCCCGGCCCATGCATGACATGATCCTGACCCACATCGCGGCCAATGGAGTGGCCAAACGTCCCGGCCGGATCGAACCACGCGTTCTGAAGCGGCGCCGACATCGCTACCCGCTGATGCAACGCCCACGTGACGAACTCCGCGCAGAGCTTTGCTCCGCGTAGAACCGGGATAACAGTGCCGAAAACGGCGGCAGTGCCATTCG
>JANQGB010000768.1 GCA_028277545.1 Phycisphaerae bacterium
GACGAACGCACTCCCGGTGACTCCGGCAATGGTCAGTCCGCAGCAGGTCAAGTCCGGCAGCGCCGGGTTGATGCCAATCACGATCTCGTTCGCGGCGCCGCCAACGGCAGCACTGACGCCAGCAACCGGGCCGGAGCCGCAATCGATGCTGGCCACCGGCGAGGACGGGGCGTCATTGTCCGTGGTGGCGATCAGCTTGCGAATACCACCCAGCCGCGGTTCGACGTTAACTGCGGTGAGGTCCAGGCAGTACTCCGTGCCGGAGTGATCGACACAGCTCGAGACACCGGTGAGGTTCAGACCCAGACAGCTAATCGTCAACTCGCCATAGCCAACGTCGCCCTCGAAGCCGCCGAGGCGGATGAGGATCGGATCGCCAGCAGTGACGTCCATGGTCGCAGTCGAGGTCACGCCGCACACGCCGCCTTCGGCGTCGTCGTTGCAGGCTTCCTCAACCAAAGTGCCACACTCGCCACTGTACAGACCCAACATCGTGTCGAAGCAGGCCGCGTCGCAGGTCGTGACCTCGAGCTGACCGCTGCAACTCGCCGTGTAGGCGTACCAGATGTCGGCCGTGATCTCGCACTCCGAAGGACCATCAGTGGTCGCCATCACGGTGGTGAACGGGACAGTACCGTCGGCAACAGCGACCGCGTTGGCGCAGTCGTCGTTGACCGGTGCGGCCGTCGGGCAGGTCATGGCCTCGCAGTCGATGGCCAGTTCGTACTCGACGCCGCAATCAGCACCGTCGAAGAACGCCGGGAACACCACCACGTAGTACGTGCCGCTCGGTACGCAGTCCGAGACGCAGGCCGGGACACAGTCAATGGCCGCGGCGCCCTGAAGCAGCGCGGTATCGACACACTCGCTGCCCGGCTCGGCATAGAGCTGGACGATCGCGGTGAACTCGGCCCGCAACGTGGCCGTCACCAGCGAATCCTCGGCTACCGTCAGCCGATACCAGTCCAGGTCCTTCGAGAGCCACGGGCCGCCGGTGCAGACGTTGCCTACACAGGTCTCAGCACCCGGGCAGTCGTCGTCGGTGTCACACGGCAGATCGGTGACGGTGTGGACACCCGAGGTGCCGCAGCGCAGCGCCGGGCAGGTCACGTCCGTGAAGTGGTAACCCGCACTGGCCAGGCCCGAGCAACCGGCGTTGGTCATGTCGTCGTACTCGTCGAAGCACACGACCTCGCCTTCGGGATCAGCCGCCTCGTCACACTCGATGTCGCAGCAGCCGCACAGGAGCGTGGCCTGGTACTCAGCGCCGCACTCCAGATCCGGGTTATCATCGAAGTCCGGAGCAACGAACAGCCAGTAGGTGCCCGGTCCAACGCAGGCTTCGACGAAGACCTGCTGACACGGCTGACCAGTTTCCGCGGGATCGATGAACTCGACGGTCGAGCAGTCGTCAACACCACCGTTGTCCACGATACCCATCAGTACGGTGAACTCGGCCTCGACGATCCAGGTGAGGAAGGTCGTCTCGGTAATGACGATCTCGTACCAGTCGGTGTCGCGGGTACCGCCTTCGAAGCTGACCGTACCGCAGATGGTCTCGCCACAGGCGACCGGCGAGAAGACGGGCGGCTCGGCGTTGCAACCGCCGTTGAGCGTCGAGCAATCCTCTTCACCCTCGGGCGTGCCCTCGGTGCAGTCGAGGAAGCACAGCTCGCACGGGGCGGCCTCGCACTCGATGCCGTCGTCACTCAACTCGAGCAGGAAGTCACCTTCCGCGTCGCTCCAGCCGGTGATCATGATGATGTACTCCCGCCCGAACTCGGTGCAGAAGCTCACCACCGACGGAACGCCATCACCCGAGGCGCCGCAACCATCGTCGTCAGCGCCTACGCAGGCCAGCGTGTCGCAATCGCCGCCGTCCGGGATGCAGTAGACGAACATCATCGCATCGTACGGAGCGGGGCTGTTGCACATCGTCGCGGTGATGGTGTTACCGGTACCGATGACCTTGTAATAGACGCTGCCGGCCTCGCTGTCCTCCATTCCAGCGCAGAACGGCTGGTTCTCGGAGGTGGCACCGGTGGTCGAGCCACTGATGCTCGAGGTGGCGCCGACCAGGATGGCATCCTCGCAGCAGTTGTTGGCCGGGCGCGGCGGACAAGTCACGTCCAGGCAGGTGTCGCCGCACTCACCGGTGATCTCGCTGCCGCAATCGTCGCAGGCGGCCGGGGAGGCCACCATGGTGCAGACTCCGTCCACGTCGCAGCAGGGCAGGTTGCACTCGGCGTTGACAGTAGCGGTGATCTGGTACTTGCCGCCACCGAGGTAGCCGCAGCCCAAGCCTTCATAGATAGCTCCACCGGCTTCCGAGCCCGGACCGAGCCAGACGTAGTAGGGCACGTTCACCGGCACGCACACGGTGTAACTGGCGTCGGTACAGGCATCGCCGTAGGCAATGGCGCACGGATCGGTGCCGTTGACCAGGATGTCCAGATCCTCGCAATCCGAACCCGTATCCGCAATCAGGAAGGTGGTGATCGGAATCTGCGAGTTAATGGTGATGGTCAGTTCGGCGTAGCCGTCGCCGTCGGTGTCAGCGTCGGCCAGACCGGTCAGGACGTGCCAGTCGGTGTCGCGAGTACCGTCCTTGGCCCAGGCCGTGCCGCACACCGTGCCACCGTTGGCGGCAATCGACCCGAAGTCTTCCGGAGTCGGAGTGTCCTCGTTGCAGCCGTCGTTGAGGCGCCCTTCGCCACTGTCATCGCAGGGCTCGCCCTCGTTGTCGGTGCAGGTCTGCTCGCACGGCGGGTCGCAGGGGGAGTCAACGCAGGCTTCGCCGCTGGCGAAGATACCACCCAACGCCACGCACTCGAGTTCGGTCATGTCGCCGCCCTGGTCTTCGCAGCTACCGTCCACGAAGCAGCAGGCCCCGCTCTCGCAGGGGTTCGGATCGCAGTCAATGCCCTCGAACCAGGCCAGACCGGACAGAATGTCGAAGCAGCGGCTCTCGGTCATGTTCGACGCGAAGGTGCAGCCGCTGGAACGGCAACAGGCACCGATACCACAAGGCGGAATGAACGGGTTGTCCCGGCACTCGGCAAACTCGCCGAAGCGGGCGCCCGGTCCGGTGCAGTCGCCCTCCAATAGATCATCCTCGCACCCGTAGTCGCAGGTTTGGCCTTCCGGGCAGTCGGCGCTCAGCGAACAAGGATCACCCGATCCGCTGCAGAAGGCCCGGCAGCAGGCGCCGGGGCACGGACCGCTGTCTGGATCTGCCCAGATCTGCATCTCGAAGCCGGCGTACGGATCGCCGCTGAACCACCAGCCGCAACCGGGCGTCAGAGGCTGTCCCTCCGGATCCCGCGGATCTTCCAGGCAGAAGTTGTCCTCCGTGAATCCGACTTCGGCTTCATCCGAAATCAGCCAGGCACCCTCCTCCCAGTTGTCAACTTCCATCACCACGTAGACAGGCTGGCTGACGCACTGGGGCGTGCCGAGTACGCAGAGGTTCGGAGTGGTCCCGCCCCCGAGGTCAGGGAAGACACACGTCGAATCGGGAACGTCCGTCGTGGTGGCACCCTCGATGTCATAGGCCAGCCA
>JANQGB010000825.1 GCA_028277545.1 Phycisphaerae bacterium
TTCAGTGAACTGACCTGTAGCTGATCCGTGGCCTGTTGTGCGTCGTCCGTTGTTGACAGGAAGTTCTTGATGTGGGCGATGGCGGGCACGTAGGAGATACCCGTGGAGGTGGTGGCGTCGGGCAGTATGCCGAGCCACTCGGTGGCCGTATTGCGCAGTGCCTCGGGCACAACGGCGGTGGTCGGGGCCAGGAGGGCGGGTACGGAGAGGGGCGTGTCAAGGATGGCTTCGCTGCCGGCGTTCAGGTTATCGGCGTAGCCGGATGCGACCAGGAAGAGGCCGGTGTCGCCGGTGATGGGATCGACGGCGAGGAGGGGATCGCGGGAAAGGCCGCCGTAGGTCACCGGGCCGCGCGGGAAGGTGACGGTGTAGCCCAGATTCAGGAAGGCCAGGATGGTCTCGCGGGAGGCAGGAGTAAGGGAGACGTTCAGGCCATCGAAGACGGTGTCGTCGAGCGTGGCGGTCGGTGTGCCCGTGTCGTCGGTTTCGGGGGTGAGACTCAGGACGGGGATGGAAACGGTGCTGGCGACCTGTTGCAGGCGGGCCGTGGAGATGGCGGATTCGCCCAGGGACTGCTGCAAGGCGTTGCAGCCCAGGGCAGAAGACAGCAGCGCGTTGATGTGGGTGAACGCGGCAGATGAGAACGAGGAAGGAGCAGAGATGGGCGAGGTGGCGAACGCGTCCTGCACCACGCTGGCCTTCACGCTGCCGGCGGTGGCGGTGTAGGGGAGGCCGAAGAGGTCTTCGACGGTCAGGGCGTAGCTGACGCGAATGAGCGACGGGGTGCGACAGGCGTAGTAGTTCAACACACCGGCGGTAACTTGGGCAAAGCGGTCCGACTGGTAGAAGTAGTTCAGGCCTATACCGCGGAGAAGCGCCGATACGGGGGCATCCGTGGCGGAGATGGCATCCGAGGCCGCGGAGATCTGGTCGTCGGTGATGCGCCCGGCATCAAAGACGAAAGCGCTCTGGGACCCGGCGGCGACGGTGTCCGAGGCGGTCGTGATCCGGGACCGGTCGGCGTCGGGGAAGACGTTGGTGTCAGTTCCGGCGGGGCGGATGTGCCAAGTGAGCTTCTGGAGGGTCCCAAGGGTGTTGGCAACGGCACCGGTGGCCACGGTCGTGCCGTCACGCTTGAGCTGAGCCGTGACGTTGACTGTGTAGGCGGGGAACGGGTCGGTAGAGCCGCTTGCCGCCCAGGCCGCAAGGGCGTCGGCATCGTCCTGGGTGGCCGGCATATAGCCGAGGGAGAGGTCAGCACCCAGCAGCGCGGCGATCGGAGCGCTGTAACTCAGGATGCCCCGGTCGGCGGCATCTTTGACGGCAAGTTCGGCGACAGCGGTGAGGGCCTCCGGGAAGGTGTTCCAGGCGGCGCCCCGGGCGTGGATCTTGTAGAGATCAGTACAGGGCAGCAGGCCGTAGGCTTCTTCGGCAATGGTCCGCTCGCGGAAGACGGTGTCGAGGGTCAGGTTCTGGCGGCCCATGAACTCCACCAGCGGGTTGGCCAGGCCGATGATCTCGTTGAGGATGTAAGTCTGCGGCACACCCGTGGCGTTGTCGTCGCA
>JANQGB010000873.1 GCA_028277545.1 Phycisphaerae bacterium
CGGGCGAGCCCACTGGGCCAGCAGCATGTTGATCTGCCCGGCCAACCTGCCACCGGGCTCTGCCCACCGGGCCGGCGTGAGACGGCCTCGCTCGAACTGGGCTGAGATCCGGTCCACGGTCCTGCGGTGTTCATCCAGCACGAGGGCGGAGGCGATCGGCTTGTCGCCCTTGCCGATGCCCTCCAGGTATGCCGCAGGACCGTGGACCGGATCTCAGCCCAGTTCGAGCGAGGCCATCTCACGCCGGCCCGGTGGGCAGAGCCCGGTGGCAGGCTGGCCGGGCAGATCAACATGCTGCTGGCCCAGTGGGCTCGCGCGGGGCTGCTTGCCCCGACAGACGACGGGATCAACCTGACCGTCGCCGGGCAGTTCTGGAGCGTGCAGATGGGTTCCCGGTTGGCCAGACTCGTGCAAACCTCGGGAGACTGCCTTCGGACCAGCCACAATAAGCACTTACGGCCCAAAGTCTCAAATTAGCCCGTTTTTGCATCCTGCGCCTTCGGCCCCGGCCAGCCGTGTGGCCATATGGCTCCAAGGTCCACAGGTTCAAAAGGATCAAATGCCCTCGGCGTGACTCTTCTAGGCCTTTTGAACCTGCGAACCCCCGCTTCGTATTTTCGGCGCGTCCGCGACAAACGGTGTCCCAGGGCTTGACGCGTTCCCGTGCGCTGCGTTCCCTACAAAAACACGTTGGTAGGCGGTGGCGATGTCTTTGGGCAGGTGGATCGCCCCGCGCTTGGCGTTCGGGTCGATCTCGATGCGTTTGACAAAGTTCTGGACCAGCTGGCGAAGCTCGGGCGAGGGCTGGTAGGTGTCGATATTGCCGTCGAGAAGCGCCATGCGCGATCCGGCCCAGTCGCGCAGGTCGGCCCTGTCGGGCAGGCCCGGACCGGTGCGTTCGATCTGTTCGAGGTCGGCCTGCAGGTCGTCGCGGCGGGCCTTGAGCTTGGCCAGTGTGTCGCGCAGTTCATCGAGGCCGTCGAAGTCCGGATCGGCCAGCATGGCGACGGTGGCTTCGATGCGGCGGGTGACGGCGGCGACGGCTTTCTTCATCTCGGCGGTGTCCGCGACCGCGCCATCGCCACCCAACACGGCGGCGACGAAGTCGTCGATGGCGGCGTCGGTATCCTGGTGGTCGCCGATCAGAATGCGGCGGATGCGATCCAGCACCAGGTCTTCGAGTTGCCCGGCTGGAACGCTCGAACATGGGCACACGCCGGTGCCGCCGGTGGTGAACCCGGTGCAGCGGTAGTAGCGGTACTTCCGCTTGCGGCCTTTGTACGTGCTGGTGTCGGCGACGTGGTGGTAGCCATTGCCGCAGTGACGGCAGGTGAACAGGCCCGACAGCAGCGAGCGGTTGGCCACGCGGGCCCCGCCACCGGTGCGCTTGCCAGCCCGCTGCCTGCGCAGCTTCTGAGCTTGCTCAAACACCTCGCGGGATACCAGCGGCTCGTGGGCGTCTTCGATGGTGAACCAGTCGCCACGGTCGTTCTTCTCCCGGTCGCGTTTGCGTTTGGTTTTGCCGCTGCCATCCACGCCGTGAATCTTCCCCGTGCTGGATTGGTTCCAGACGATCGCACCGCGATAGACCGGGTTGCGAAGGATGCCCTTGATGGACGAGACGGTCCAATGCTTGCTGAACACGGCGGGGACCTGCTCCTGGTTCAGTTCGTAGGCGATGGTGCTGATGCCGTGGCCGTCGATGTACTGATCGAAGATGCGCCGCACCACGGCGACGCGCTCGGGTGACGATGGCACCAGGCGGGCGATGATGCCCTTGTCCTTGCGGGCGCGTTCGCCCTCGCCCAGGATGCGGGTCGGGTTGCCCTGGGCGTCGAACTCCTGCCTGCGCCCATCGGGCAACTGGCGG
>JANQGB010000242.1 GCA_028277545.1 Phycisphaerae bacterium
GTAGATGCCGATTGTTGCCAGAACGAGGGCGATCCCCGCAAATAGGCCCAGCAGAATCATAACAAACCGTCGGGGCGCCAGCATTCCGGAGAGCCGGCCCTCGATCGTCTCCACCCGGCGGATCACCTCCTCCGTCTCCGACGCGGCGACCTGGGCGCGGATCGCTTCGGTCAAACGCAGCGGGTCGCCGTCGGTCCGAACGACGAGGACCATATAAGGACACCACAACTCCCTTGCTATAGGCGTGTAAATCGTGCCATATGTTCGCTCCAAATGGTTGAAGTCCTTAACGGTTTCGACCACACCGACGACGATGTGTTGGCTGTCAGGGAAATCGATCTGTTGTCCGACCGGATCGGCATCACCAAAATGTTTCCGCGCCAGATACTCGTCGATCACGATGCCGTTCGACCCGACGGCGGTGTCCTGCTCAGTGAACGTGCGGCCGCGCAAGAGCGAAACGTCAAGCGTTTCCAGGAAGCCGGCCGTGACCATCGAGAGCATCGCCGGGTCCCTGTTGTTAGGGGACGGCGACGCCCGCCCGGGAATCGAGATGCCAACGCCTCCGTACCCCGCGAAGCCCAGGCCCAGCTCGCTCAGACTCATGCCCGCCGAACGAACCTGAGGCAGCTTTCGAACGCGTTGTTCCTGGGATTCGAAGAAGGCTTGGCACTGGTGGGGCTCAGGGTACTTCCTCTCAGGCAGGATGATCGTTAGCGCCAGGACGTTCTTCGTCTGGAAGCCAAGATCAAGACTATCCAGGGCGCTCAAACTGCGAATGAGAAGGGCTGTGCCTGTAAGTGTGATGAGCGAAAGCCCGATCTGGACCACCACGAGCCCTCCGTGGAGCCATCGCGCTCGGCGCCCGGTTGTCGAGCGCGCGCCCGCCTCCTGCAACGCCCATGTCATGGATCTCTTCGACACCCTCAGAGCGGGAGCCGCGCCGAACAGGAGTGCCGTCAGCACCGAGAGCCCCAAAGAAAACGCCAATACCACCGCATCCACCCTCGTCTCATCCAGACGAGGTATGTCCGAGGGACACAGTCGCACCAGCCCTCCCATGGTCCAAAACGCGACCAGAAGGCCGAGCAGGCAGGCCATGGCGCTCAGCAGGAGGCTCTCGGTAAGCAGTTGCCGCAGCAGGCGTCGGCGCGGCGCTCCCAGCGCAGCGCGCGTAGCCATCTCGTGCCGCCTTGCCACGGTGCGGGCCAGGAGAAGGCTGGCCACGTTGCTGCAGGCAATCAGCAGGACGAATCCCGCCGCGCCGAGCAGCAAGAGCAGGGGCTTTCGCTTGCCCTCCAATCGCCTGTCCAGCGCGCGGCGAACAGTCAAGGAGTGCTCCATTTCCGGATCCAGTCGCTCGAGGTGATCGTCAATCACCTCCAGGGCCGCCCGCGCCTGCGCCAGTGTGACGCCCTTCTTCAGGTGCGCATAGGTGTAGACCGGGCCGTCCAACGGCAGATCCGGCCTGGCGACCAGGGGAATCCAGAGCGCCGCCGGGCGTCCCACCGGAGCGTCGAAATCCGCCGGCAGCACACCAATGATGGTGTAGCTGTTGTCATTCAGGTTCACGGACTTGCCGATCGCGTCCTCGGTCCCTCCTAGATCGTCTCGCCAGAAGGCATGGCTCAGAATGGCGACCTGATTTCCCCCCGGCTGCTCCTCTTCGAGGCGAAATCCCCTACCCAACCGCGGTTCAACCCCCAGCAGGGGGAAGAAATCGGAAGAAGCCGTTCCAACGCGGACATCCCGCGCCTTCTCGACGCCCGTGACATAAAGCTTGTCGGACCAGCAACCGGCTATTCGCTCGAACACGTGATTCTGTTGACCAAGCGCCATGAACACGGCATGGTCGGGAGGGAAGTCTCCCCATTCGGTATGCTCGTAGACACACACGAGGCGGCGTGCATCCTTGTAGGGCAAGGGCCGGAGCATCACGGCGTTGACCACACTGAAGATCGCGGTATTGGCGCCAATGGCAACCGCCAGGACCACGACCACCAGCACCGTGAAACCTGGGTTCCTGCGCATCATGCGGAAGCTGTATCGGATATCATGCCACAGAGCTTCCATTGCGGTCTCCTATTCGCAGCGTAAAGCCGTCATCGGGTCGACCCTGGCCGCCCGGCGGGCCGGGATATAGCTGGCCAACAGCGCGACAGCGCTCAGGACGATCGACACACAAACCAACGTCAACGGGTCGGTGGCGGTCACGCCGTACAGGAAGCCGGACAGAACGCGGGTCAGTGCTACGGCGCCGACGATGCCGACCGCTACACCAACGAGGACGAGCCGGACTCCCTGCCCAAGCACGGCGGTAACGACATCGGTGCGGCGGGCCCCCAGGGCCATGCGAACACCGATTTCGTGTGTTCGTTGAGACGTGCTGTACTGAAGCAAGCCGTAGATGCCGATCGTCGCCAGGGCTAGCGCTATGCCGGAGAACAAACCGAGCAGGATCATCACGAACCGTCGCGGCGCCAGCGTCGCAGAGAACATCGCCTCCAGCGGCTGCATGGTTTTGATCACCTGGTCCTTCTCCAGCCGGGCCACCTGGTCCCGGATCACCGGCGACAGACGCATAGGGTCTCCGTCGGTTCTGACCAGAAAGACCCCTGCCCCCGTCGAGGCACTGCCCCTGCCATAGACGAGTCCCTTGGTGGGGTTTGGCGTCAATAAGTCCCTCACCGTGTTCACGACCCCGACGATGGTCATTCTATCGCCCAGCTTTCGCCCCACCGGATCGACATCGGGGAAGTGCATTCGCGCGAGGGTCTCGTCGATGACCACGTTGTTCTGCTCCTGGTCCGAGTCTCTCAGGGCCCGCCCCTGAAGCAGCCGGATGCCCATCGTTTCGAAATAGCCTGGCGAGACATCGAGCATCTCAGCGGTGTGCTTCTCCTCGAGCCCCGTGGGACCCGGGAGCGAGAAACCGGTCATCATACGCTCATTGGTCAGATCTGAGAGATGGTAAGTCACCGCAGCGGAGCGAACGTCAGGGAGCGTGGGGAGTCGTTCGAGCAACGTATCGAAGACCGCCATGCGGCGGTGATCTTCTTGATACTTGGCCTCCGGCAGCTCAACGGTGAAGGCCAACACGTTCTTGGGACGAAATCCCAGGTCCATATTGGCCAGGCCAGCCAGGCTGCGAATCAGAAGCGCCGCCCCGATGAGCAGCACCAGGGAAAGCCCCAGTTGCGAGACCGCCAGACCACTGTGCAGGCGGCGCCATCCCCGGCCACCGGTGGTCCGCCCGGTGCCTTTCTTGAGGGTTTCGGTCACGCCCACGTCGGAGGCTCGCCAAGCCGGCATCATGCCAAACAGTAGACCTGTCAGCACGGAGACGCCCAGTGTGAAGCCGAGAACAGGAAGGCTGATATTGGCCTCGCGCAAGCGTGGAATGTCGGCCGGACACAGACGGATTAATCCCTTGACCGAGCAGAAGGTCAGCAGCAGCCCCAGGGCACCGGCCGTCAGACTCAGTAGTAGACTCTCGGTGAGCATCTGGCGGATGACCCGACGTCGGGGCGCGCCCAAAGTCACACGCAATGCCATTTCGCGTTGGCGTGCTGTGGCACGGGCTAGGAACAGGTTGGCGACGTTGGCACAGGCAATCAACAGGACGAATCCGGCTCCCCCCAACAGCAGCAAAGGCAGCTTCCGGTGCCCCTCCACGATTCGATCCAAGAGCCGCTGGGCATAGACTCGGCGGCCGCTGAGGTCGACACTGCTATCTGCTTGCCACAGACGTCCGGCCAGCACCGCCAGTTCCGCATCCGCCTGGTCCAGCGTAACGCCCTTCTTCAGCCGCGCGAGCGGCCTCACCGGCAGAGGCCACAGTGCCTCGGGATCTTCGTCCGGGCGCATGGGGGTCCAAAACGGTATGGAGCGTGCGAAGGGGAAGTCGAAACCGGGTGGCATGACTCCGACGATCGTATAGCTGCTACGATCCAGGACCGTGGTGATGTCGGCACTCAGCCGGCTCTGAGTCATACGGATGCTCTTGCCAATGATCTCCGGCGTACCACCCAACTCGTCCTTCCAGAAAGCATGGCTCAAGACTATGGTGTGTGGACCGCCCGGTTCCTCATCTTCCGGCAGAAAGCTGCGTCCCAACAGAGGCTGAACGCCTAACAGGGAGAAAAGATCCCAGGTAACTTCGCACGACCTGACCTCGCGTGGCCTCTCGATCCCCACAACATAGGAGGAACGGCCACAGTATCCCGCCAGCGTTTCGAACACCTGGTTCTGCTCTCGCAGCATGGCAAAATTCGAGCGATGGTAGAGCCCCTCCTTCCATGGAATGTCGTGCTGTTGGATCGTCACAATGCGATGAGGTTCCTCATAGGGCAAGGGCCTTAGCATCACGGCATTGACCACACTGAACAGCGCCGTGTTGGCGCTGATCGCCACCCCCAGAATCAACACGGTAATCACCGCAAAACCGGGGTTGCGGCGCAGCATGCGGACACCATAACGCGCGTCTTGCCATAAACCTTCCATTCGTTTTCTCCTATTCGTAATGCAGGGCTACCATCGGATCAACTCGTGCCGCCCGGCGGGCGGGGATGTAGCTGGCCAGCAAGCCGATGATTACTAGAACAGACGACACCAAGGCGAGTGTCGTCACATCTGTCGGCGTGACGTCGTACAGCAAACTGGAGAGCACGCGGGTGAGCGCCACCGCTCCGACAACACCAGCGACCACGCCAACGAGGATGAGCTTGAGTCCCCGGACCAGCACGGCCCGCAAGATGTCGACGTTCCGAGCGCCCAGCGCCATGCGGATGCCGATATCGCGCGTCTGTCGGGTCGTGCTGTAGTGCAACAGGCCGTAGATGCCGATCGTCGCCAGCGCCAGCGCAACGCCGGCGAATAACCCCAGCAGGATCATCACGAAACGCCGCGGCGCAAGCATTCGTGACAGCCTGGCCTCCATCGGCTCGATCGTGTTAATCACTTGGTCCTTTTCCAATTGAGCCACGAGTTCTCGAATCGCGGGCGCCAGTCGCATCGGGTCGCCATCCGTTCGCACCAGGAGCGTCGCCCATTTCGCGTACTCCGTGCACCGTGTGTAGACGGTCCCCTTGACTGGCCCGGGCGCATCAAAGCAGCGAATCGTATCCACGACCCCGACAATGGTGTGGACCTTCTGTCCGGACGAATCGTCCTTCACAAGGGTCTGGCCCAGGGGATCGCCGTTGCCGAAACACTCGCGTGCGAGGGTCTCATCAATCACGACAGCGTCCGGATCCAACCTGTCAAGCGACCGGCCGGCGAGCCGGCGCATGCCCACGGCGTCGAAGAAGCCCGGTGTCACTGGCACCCATCGAGCCGAATGGGATTGCTTTGATCCCATCGCTCCGGTGATGGTGATATCTGTGCTCCAGGCGTCAGGTGAACTGAAGAGTCCGGTCGCGCCAGAGTCGGCGAGACATCCTATCGAACGGACAGAAGGAAGGGTCCGGACCCGTTCGAGCAGAGGGGCAAAGAAGTTGTTGCACTGGTCGGTTTCGTTGTACTTTGCCCATGGAAGCTCGACGCCCACGACCAGCAGGTTCTGCGGCGGGAACCCCAGATCGACCG
>JANQGB010000924.1 GCA_028277545.1 Phycisphaerae bacterium
AGGACGAGATGTGCACCCGGCTGGACGACACCGGCCGGAAGCGCCTGGCACTCGAGGAGGCGCTGGCGATGACCGCTTCCTGCGAAGCCGAGGTAAGTGCTGGCGCGAACGAGCGAGCCTTCGAGTGTCGTGAGGCGGATGATCTGCCGCTGTTTCGCGAGGCATGCTCGCTGGAAGACGAGATGGCCGGTCGCTTCGCGCAGGGTGCCGAGACTCGCGACGCCGTTTCCGAGATGATGGAGACGGTCGCGGCGTGTGAAGCATCCGCGAGGGTGGGCGCGGCGGACTCTGCGCCCCAGCCGGACGCGCCGGCGGCAACTGAGCCGGAAGCGCGCCCGCGGGTCACTCGCTTCACGCCCAGCGGGCCTAAGACGGATGTCTCCGGCCGACAGGGTGACGGTGGTCGAGCGGCTCTCGGAGGCAGACTGGATCCGCGGGAGGAGCCCTTCTCCTGGCGGCGGTTGTTCCTCTCGGCGACGGTGTCCGGCGGTCTTGGGACAGCGGCGCTGCTGGCCATCCACTGGATTGCCCAGTGACGTACCGGCCATGCGGCGCGCTGCCTGTGATCCTGTGGTCGCGTGGACGGGCCTGGCCTTCGGTACTACAATCCGCCTGGAAGGCCCGGCACGACAGTCGAACAACAGGATGTTTGGAGAACGGTTAATGAGTGCGATCAAGTACGTAGAGAACAACGATCTGGATTCGGTCCTGGGTGACGGAACGCGCCCGGTCCTGGTGGACTTCTATACGGAGTGGTGTGGTCCGTGTAAGGCAATGGCTCCGGCGCTGGACGATTTGGCTGAGGAGATGAGCGACTCGCTGACCATCGCCAAGGTGGACATCGACAAGAACTCCGGGCTGGCGGCCAAATACAACATCGGCAGCGTGCCCACGCTGATGGTCTTTGTCGACAAGGAGCAGGCCGCCATGCGGGTTGGTGCCCTGGGCCAGCGCGAACTGAAGGATTGGGTGATGCAAGCCAGCGGTTCGCCCAGCTAGGCGTCCGCCCGGCGAAACACCTTCTTGTACAATCGACCCGGCCGGCCTCCGCAACGCGGAGGTCGGCCGTTGTCTTGCCCTGCTGGCCGGTGTGCACATGGGTCAGCACAACTGCGCAAGGTCGTCTGTACTGCAGGCTTCCAGCCTGCAGAGATTGCGATGACGACGAAGGAAGGATGACTGCGATACGGGCAAGCTGATCTTGCGCTGTAGCGTTAGCTCCAGCCTGCTGAACCAACCCGGTAATGCACGGAGACAGCCGCCAACCCGAAACGATGCCCGCGCTTGTCAATCGCCGGTCCCCGTCTCTGAGTTCAAGCCTACGTGGTCTGCCTCCGCAGCTCGCTCGGCAGGGGGCCAGCCGCCTCGAACGAAAACCGTAAGGTCGATTACACAACGGCTCAGGCAGTCCCTCGCCTGCGCTGCGAATAAAGCGTCTTGATTATGGCAGTCGGCAGGGACTTTCTGGTAACATATATGGCGGAGACAGGGGAAACGCAGTTCTTCGGGCCGTCCGAAAACCTGAATTGTGCAGACGTACTTCCTACGGAGGCCCGCCCATGCTCACTCGTCACATCAGCATCGGCGTCTTTCTAGTCGCCCTGACGACCGTCGCTGCCCGGGCCCAGACGGTGCTCTACGTAGACCAGAACGCCAGCGGGCCGACGCACGACGGATCGAGTTGGTGCGATGCCTACCAGCAGGTGCATGAAGCCCTGGCCGAGGCGGCCAGCAACGGTATGATCGACGAGATCCGCGTGGCCGACGGCACCTACCTTCCCGACACTGCCGGCCTGGGCAGTCCGCGCCTGGCCACCTTCTATCTGCTGACCGGCGTCACGCTGCAAGGCGGCTACGCCGGCTGCGGGGCCGCCGATCCCGACGAACGCGATATCGCCCTGTACGAGACGATCCTCACTGGCGATCTGAACGGCGATGATGATCCCGGGGACTTCCCGGGAGGATTGTCCTATGCCGACAACTGCTACCACGTCGTCACGGGCAGCAACGTTGACGACACCGGCGTCCTGGACGGCTTCACCATTAGCGGAGGCAACGCGGACGGAACGCAGCCTGACCAGACCGGCGGCGGCATGTACACCAACGACGGCAACCCGACCGTGAACAACTGCACCTTCACCGAGAACTCGGCCGACAACGACGGCGGCGGGATGTACAACTTCGAAAGCAGCCCGACGCTGACCAACTGCATCTTCAGCGGAAATTGGGCACGGGTGGACGGCGGCGGGATGCGCAACGAGTACGGCCCACCGCCGCCGCCCTTACTCGACTTCGACCAAGACGGCGATGTGGACCTGGACGACTTTTTGCTCTTCCGACAGCAGTTCACCGGCCCGCGGCTCGACCAGGGTGCATCTTGATGCACCATGTCAGACGTGAGGCACGGGTCCCCGGCCGTGCTCCTGCACCGGTAAGATGCCGAAGCAATAGGTTCACCAACGAGACGCCGCTTGCAGCAACACGGCTCCATGTGCACGACAGCGAGCAGGAGACAGGAGCGCCCGTCACTTCGCTGCAGCGGCAGGCCGACCATTCTACAGGCTTTGAAAAACTGACCGGTAGCGTCTAGCCTAGCCAGTATGCACACAGGACCTGAGATTCCCGAGCTGGTCTTTCGCGGCGGGCGGATCGTCGATCCGGTTCGCAAAGTGGATGGCGTGGGTGATCTGGCGGTGGCCGGTGGCCGGATCGTTGACCAGGCCGGACCGGACGCGGTGCCTTTTGATGCCTCCGGGCTGATCGTGTGCCCGGGTCTGGTGGACATCCACGTGCACCTGCGCGAACCGGGCTACGAACACAAAGAGGATATTCAGACCGGCTGCGCCGCGGCCGCGGCGGGTGGATTCACGACGGTGGCCTGTATGCCCAACACCAACCCGGCCCTGGACACACCGGACGT
>JANQGB010001120.1 GCA_028277545.1 Phycisphaerae bacterium
TAGTCTCGCGCCAACTCGCGGTCACCCTGAACGCGGTATGCCTGAGCGATGCGCTGCTTGATGCCAACGAAGTCCGGCTCCAGGTCCAGCACGCGCTTCCAGCAGGCGATGGCCTGCTCGTACTCACCTCGCTGGGCCAGCGAAACACCCACGTGACAGAAGCAGTGCGGGCAGTCTTCATCCAGTTGCTGGGCGAGGTAGAACATCTCCTCGGCCCGGTCGTGCTCGCCAAGTTCAGAATAGGCCAGGATGCGGTGGCAGTAGGCCGGTTCGTAGTCCGGGTCATAGGCCGACAGCCGCTCGAACACCGCCACCGCCTCAGCGCAGCGACCAATGCGAATCAAGTCGACACCCAGAGCCGTGGTCACCTCAGGGTCGTCGCCTTGCAGGGTTACGGCCTGCCGGTACGACTCGATCGCGTCCTCGTGTCGTCTCAGTTGATCTAGTAAGAAGCCGCGCTGGGCGTGCCACGACGGATTGCCGGGGTTGATCTCCACCGCGGCCTCGACCTCGTTCAGGGCCTCTGTCCACTGGCGAGACTCTGACAGTTCCTGGGCTCGTTCGATCCGTTTTTCCGCCTCGATCCAGTCGCTCATGGCTTGGTACCGCCGCAAAAAGCGCGCGCTGGCGCACGTTGGCTAACTCTACATTCCTTATCGGTTGGCAACAGTTTCCAAGCAATGAGGAAGGTGCCCCATTTCCCCACCCATTTTGACCCGTCCGGCGGGCGACGGAAGGTTGCGCCGAGTGAGTCCCTTGACCGGCGCCGGGCCCTGATTACAATCATCGCCCCGCAGACGGAATGACCACCAATGAGAAGCGCGATTATCGGGTTGCCAAGTTCGGGGAAGTCAACTGTCTTCACGGCTGCTACCGGCTTGGTGCCCCAGCCCGGTCACGCCCCTCGCGAGCAGGTGGGTGTGGTGCGCGTGCCTGAGCCCAGGCTGAAATTCCTTGCCGAGCTGTACCAGCCCAAGAAAGTCACGGAAGCAACTATCGAGTTCGTCGATGTGCCGGGCTTCAGCCTGGACGATCCTCACGGGCAAGACGAATTTCGACGTCACCTGCCCACCATTCGCCAGTCCGAATTGCTGGTGGCGGTGGTGCGCGACTTCGAGGACCAGACGGTGCCTGCCTACCGCGATCGTGTGGACGCCAAGGCCGACCTGAGCGAGCTGTGGGAGGAGTTCCTGTTTGCCGATTTTGACACCGTCAATACCCGCGTCGAGAAGCTGGAAAAGGCCCTGGGCAAGCCTTCCAAAACGCATGACGAAGAAAAGAAGGAGCTGGCCCTGCTGCTGCGCTGTCGCGAGGGTCTCGAGAACGGCCAGCCGCTATCAGCCGTCCTCGGCGGGCCGGACGAAGCCCGGATGGTGGGCAGCTTCGGGTTCCTGACGGAAAAACCGCTGGTGGTCGTATACAACGTAGCGGAAGACCGGGCGGCGGAGCCGGCGCCGCCACCGCCGGAGCACGCTGTTGGCGCCATCAGCCTCTGCGCTCAGACCGAGGCTGAGATTGCCCAACTGGAGCCGGACGACAGGCCGGCGTTTTTGGCCGACCTGGGCTTACAGGCGCCGGCTTGTGACCGGGTGGTGCAGACCTGCTTCTCGGCCCTGGGGCTGATTCTGTTCTTCACGGTCGGCCCTAACGAGGTACGCGCCTGGCCGCTCGCTGGCGGGACACCCGCGGTCGAGGCCGCCGGGAAGATCCACACCGATCTGGCCCGCGGCTTCATTCGGGCGGAGACGGTAGCCTATGCGGATCTGGTGGAAACCGGAGACATGCGATCAGCCAAGAGCGCTGGCAAGGTACGTCAGGAAGGTAAGACCTATGTCGTCCAGGATGGCGATGTCATCACCATCAAGTTCAACGTCTAGCGTGCGGCCACAGGCCGCGGGCAGCAGTCAGCCCCGTACATCTGTAGCAGACATAGTTGCCGCGCGGGCTGGCGCAGGTATGTGTCGCGCGGAGAAAGGACGACGATGTCGTTTTTGCTGGAGTTTTCAATGTCACCCTTGGATAAGGGGGAATCGGTAAGCGAGTATGTGGCCCGCAGCCTGGCGATCATCGACGCCAGCGGCCTGCCTTATCGCCTTAATCCTATGGGGACTGTAATCGAAGGAAGTTGGGATGAGTGCATGAGCGTGGTGGGCGATTGCTTCGCCCGGATGGCTGCTGATTGCGCCCGTGTGACCTGTTCGATCAAAGTCGATTACCGAGCCAACAAGGACGGGCGGCTGGATACCAAGATCGAGAAGGTCGAGAGCCTGCTGGGCAAGACCCTGTCCAGATGACCGAATCGAAGCCGTTGATCGCGGCGGCGCAGGGGTTTAGAATCCCCGCCTTTGAACGCATAGCGCGGCCTTGAGAGGAGCAGGATTAACGTGACTCAGTCAAACGAGGGCATTGGGATCGCCCTGGCCAAGATCCCCAGCGGGGTGAGTATAGCGACGGCCACGAACGGCGGGCAATCGACCGGCTTGCTGGCCTCCTGGATACAGCAGGTGAGCTTCACCCCGCCGATGGTCTGCCTGGCCGTCAAGACAGGGCGCCCCATAGAAGCGCTGATCGATGGAGCCGGCCGTTTCGTGATCAACGTGATCGGTGAAGGGGACGCCACCGTAATGAAGCACTTCTCCAAGGGATTTGCCCTGCAGGAGAACGCTTTCGAGGGACTCGAAATCGAGAACCGCGAGGCCGGGCCGGTCCTGAAGGACTGCATTGCCCACCTGGCGTGCAAAGTGGTCGCCAAGCACGAGGCGGGCGATCATCAGCTCTACCTGGGTGAGGCAACCGCCGGGACAGGCGACCCCGCGGGCAAGCCGTGGACGCGGGTGCGGGAGAGCGGCTTCTCGTACTAATCGCCGAAAACAGGGTGTAAAAAGGGCGTGCGGCACCCTGGAAAAGTTGGCGCGGTCAAAGGGTGCCGCAGCGAGTGGAAGATCGTTGATTTATCTAGTGCGGTCGGCCTCGCGAACCCCCCGGTCCGATGCTGTTTTCATCGTGGGGAGCCGCACCCGACTTCACATTATATCCGGCAAAAGCCCGCAATCCAACCAAGCGGTTCAAGATCCGGTCTTTACCCTGCGGTCCCGACCTCAAATGACACTCCGCCTATTGTCCGTGCTCGCGCGCCTGCTGACCGTTCGCGAGTGGCGCCAATCTGGACTCGGAGGGCGGGTAGACCGCGCTGGCGTCGGCGAGCCGGGAAGACCAATGCGCGCCAATACCTGGAGCAAATCAAGAAGCATGCCGAACTGAGGCATACGCCCTGATGTCTCTCTAACTTGGCATCCTACAATACCTTGCATGCCATGTCAAGCGGTCGGCAAGTATTCTCCCATTTTCTCATAGTCTGCCCTAATTAAACGGTTTCTCTTAACTCGGGGCCATAAAGCACTTCCAAGAAGAGGTTTAGCATGGTTTTTCTCCATGTTGCGTTAAGGCAACAGTGAAGCGTTCGCGCGGTCTGGTGGACCCTGTCTGGCGGACTCCACTGACCGTTTCGAGGGTCGTCGGCACGACGCGGCGCAGGTTGGTGGCGCGAGCTGCTCGGCGTCGGCTGCGCCGCTGGCGTAGTGCCTCAGAGTCTCCGGCTGTTGCTGTCGACGCGTATAGGCTGTGTTAGCGTCGTTTGGGCGTCCGCGCGAACTGAAATTCGCGGCTCGTTGGGATCCAGTGTTCTTGATGCACTACATTCGTGCATCCGTCTTCAAGGCATTCGGCGAATCCTTGCTCTGGTCTAGTGCCTCAGAGTCTCCGGCGGTTGCTGTCGCCGCGTGTAGGCTGTGTCACTGGCGTTTGGGCGTCCGCGCGAACTGAAGGTCGCGGCTCTTTACGGTCCAGTGGGTCTTGGGCACTG
>JANQGB010001201.1 GCA_028277545.1 Phycisphaerae bacterium
CCCCGTTGCGGTGGGGCAACGGGGCCGGTGCTCTTGACGCACCGTCGGCTTGGCTATCCCTGGCCAGGTTGCGTCCCCGCAGAGCCCGCCTCCGTTTCACCAGGCGTTGTGATCCTATCCGACGGGTGTCGCTGGTATCAAGTTGCCGGGTGTGAGGCATCCGCCCGAGGTTCCGGTAGATTGGTTTTGGCAACAGAACCGAACACCGGAGACCTCGAACGATGCAACTTAAGACGGTCCTCAATCAGGTTCACAGAGTCAAGGGCTTCGTCTACGAAAAAGCACGCTTCAACGGGAACCGGATCGAGGTCCAGATTCGACCTCGCAAAGGGGCACGCCCCATCTGCTCCGGCTGCGGCCGACGCGGGCCGGGATACGACACCCTGCCGCGGCGACGGTTCACGTTCGTGCCGCTCTGGGGCATCAGTGTCTTCTTGATCTACGCCCGCCGGAGGGTCGAGTGTGCCCGTTGCGGCGTGACCGTCGAGCAGATCCCCTGGGCCGAGGGAAAGGATCGCCTGACGCACGCCTACGCGGTGTTCCTGGCCCGCTGGGTGCGTCGGCTGAGTTGGCGTGAGGTATCGTTGATCTTCAAGACGAGTTGGGAGAACGTCTACCGTTCGGTGGCCTGGGTGGTCGAATACGGCCTGCAAAACCGCAGTTTGGACGGCATCACCGCCATCGGCGTGGACGAGGTGCAGTTCCAGAAGGGCCACCGCTACCTGACCGTTGTGTACCAGATTGATCATGGTTGTCGCCGGTTGTTGTGGGTAGGCCAAGATCGCACTACCAAGACGCTGCTGCGGTTCTTTCGGATGCTGGGCCGTGAGCGGACGGCGACGCTGCGATTCGTCTGCAGCGACATGTGGCAACCGTACTTGAAGGTGATCGCCAAGAAGGCCTCGCAGGCCCTGCACATCCTGGACCGCTTTCACATCGTGGCCAAGCTGAACAAGGCCATCGACGAGGTGCGGGCCGCCGAGGCCAAGGAGTTGGCCGCCAAGGGTTACGAGCCGCTGCTCAAGCACAGCCGCTGGTGCTTGCTGAAGCGGGTGGCCAACTTGACCCACAAGCAATCAGCTCGACTGGCCGACCTGATGTGCTATAGCCTCAAGACGGTGCGGGCCTACCTGCTCAAGGAGAGCTTCCAGGCCTTGTGGGAGTACAAGTCGTACCATTGGGCGGGCGTCTTCCTCGACGCCTGGGTGAAACGCGCCATGCGTAGTCGGCTGGAACCGATCAAGAAGGTGGCCCGCAGCATCCGCGCCCACGAGGACCTGATCCTGAACTGGTTCGCCGCCAAGAAGGAGTTCAACAGCGGCATCGTGGAGGGCTTGAACTACCGCATCAAACTGACCATCAGAAAAGCCTACGGCTTCAAAACCCTCGAAGCCGCCCAAATCGCCCTCTATCACGCCCTGGGACGCCTACCCGAGCCGGAACTCGCCCACGAATCCTGCTGAGGAGGCCCCTGTATTGGCTGCGGCTAACCTGACGAACCATCGTCCCGCTCATCTTCCGCGGGAGATTCTCTTGCGGATTGCCCACTTGGCTCCTCCTCTGGAACTCCATCTTTCCGCTTTCTAGGATAAAGAACCGTCAGATCCACAGTGTCGCGGATAATCGACTTCTTCACGGGCGGATGTGGCCGATTCAGTCGTGGCTTCTTCTTGCGCACAGCAGTGCATTCCGTTCCCGGCGAATGACTCAACCTGAATCGGCGCACCAGGGGCGCCGCTGAAGTACCGCCAAGAAACTCAACTTGGCGACTCGTCTTGCTCGTGTTATGGGACTTGGCGCTTTGGTCAAGAGCCAATTGGGTAGCGACTGGGAGTTGTGCGCCGTGCTTTCGTAACGGCACAGCTGGCGGGCGCCCGGTGGGCAGCACGGCACCTGCCCGCATCGCTTCCTGACGCCAGTCGCGGACTGGAGGAGGGTCCGGCCTCTCCCATAGGGTACGGTTCGCAGAAGCAGGTGCCGATAAGAACGGTAGTACTGTAATCAGGAACGAGGATCGTCGTTGATGCGGAGACGCACCACCCTAGCTCTGGCCCTGCTGATTGCAGCAGCACTGACCGCGACAGCGCTGGTAAACACCCGGCCCGGAAGCGCCCGGTCCGAAGCAGCTGACAGCTATACGCTGCCGTTCTTCCGTCAACTGGCCGCGACCCGGACGGAGCGCAAGGCTCAGGTGATCAGTTACTTTCACGCTGCGCGCCGGCAGGCGGAGGGCACGGTGCGCGACACCCGTATGATGGGCGCCTTCAAGGCGTTACTTGGCCAGGATCGGCCACTCGATTCTCGCAGCGAACTGGCCCTCGACGCGCACTACGTCAATCACTACGGCGACTTCTTCGACATCCTCTTCGTCGACCGCACCGGCTACGTCTTCCACTCCATACGCCGCGAGTCGGACTACCATCGCAACCTGTTCGAAGGGCCACTGTCCGGCACAAAGCTGTCTACCCAGCTACCCACCGTACGCGTCACCACCTTTGTGGACTACGAGTTCTATCCGCCGTCCGACGAGTTGGCGGCCTTCTTTGCGGTGCCCGTAACGGAATCGGCGGGCGGTGCCGCGACTGCCACCTTGGATGGGCTGCTCGGCTGGATTGTACTGCAGTGTCCGTTGAACAAGCTCAACTCGATCTGTACCGATCGCCGCGGCCTCGGTCGAACCGGCGAGGTCTACCTGGTCAACACGGAACGGCGAATGGTGACCGACTCGCGATTTCGCCCCGAGCCGGCCGAGCTGACGCTCCGGGTCGACACCCTGGCGGTTGCCGAAGCCCTCGCGGCCGGTGTCGGCCAGAGAATCGTCCCTGACTACCGCGGTGTGCCGGTGCTCAGTTCCTTTGAACGCTTCGAGGTCTTCGGCACGCCGTGGGTCATCCTGGCCGAAATCGACGAGGCCGAGGCCATCACGGAATTCTATCGCCGCAACAAGGCCGTCCTCCAAGACCAGATCTACGACCTGGCGGCGAGCGTCAGCATTGACCCCTGCCAGACGGCTGCACCGGCGGCGCCGCCCAAGC